>JAFUBF010000230.1 GCA_017460325.1 Clostridia bacterium
AGACCGCCGCCCCCTCTCGCGTGCATTTCCGCGAAATTCATAGGGCGGGGGTAAGGGCCAGCCATGCGGTAACGAAACACAGTCATTATGAAGATCCTCCTCTTCAGATCAAAAGGCGCAAAACTGCGAAAACACCTGTGATTTCATAGGAAAACGGCAGCCTTTGCGCCTTTTTATGTGTCCGGGAGGACGTAAAAACCATAGAAGAAAATACTTCATGCGGGGACGAAAACGCCTCCGCTTTTTTCATGCCTTTTTTGAAAAAAATCGCGAAATGCATAGGGCTTTCATTGCCACATGAAAGGGGGAGATCCGGTGGTCGAATTTGACAACGTGAACATGGATGAATTCATCGCCGGATGCGTCCAGCGGTTTTGCCCGGTGTGCGGAGCCGAGATCCGGCAGCGGGAAACAGGCAGGCCCCGGAAGTTCTGCTCCGATGCCTGCAGGGGCAAATTCTGGAAGGCCCACCCGAAACCAGAGAAGTGGGATTCCTACCATGAGCAGGTCTGCCCGGTCTGTGGCAGGATATTCTTTGCTGCCCATGAAACCAAACGGAAGAGAAAGTACTGCAGCCGGGCCTGTGCCAACCGGGGCCGGGCGCTGAAAGGAGAAGGATATGAAAACAGCGACACTTAAAGTGATCCCGGTATCAGAGCTCAAGCCTGCGGAATACAATCCGCGAAAGAAGCTGAAACCGGGTGATAAGGAATATGAGAAGATCAAAAATTCCATCGAGGAGTTTGGCTTTGCCGACCCGCTGGTGGTCAATGCCGACATGACGATCATCGGCGGGCACCAGAGATTGACGGTAGCGATGGCGCTCGGCTACACCGAAGTACCATGCGCGGTCGTAGATATCGATAAGGTCAGGGAGCGGGCGCTCAACATTGCGCTGAATAAGATCACCGGTGCATGGGATGAAAACTTGCTGGCCGATCTGTTAAAGGACATTCAGGATTCGGACTTTGACCTTGGCAAGACCGGCTTCGACCCGCCGGAGATCGACCAGCTCTTCAGTCAGGTGCATAACAAGGATGTGAAGGAAGACGATTTCGATGTGGAGTCTGAACTGAAGCAGCCCGCGTTCTCCAAGACAGGAGACATGTGGCACCTCGGGAAGCATACGGTCATTTGTGGTGACAGTACCGACCCCGCGACCTTTGAGAGGCTGCTCGAAGGCCGACTCGTGAATCTGGTTTTGACTGATGCGCCGTATTTTGTAAATCTGCAGAATAAGTCTGGAACCATCGCCAATGACAATTTGGACGATAAGTCGGCTTATGAATTCCTGATGAAGGTCTTTGCAAACTTCAAAAGCGCGATGGCGTCAGACGCTTCCTTCTATGAGTTTTACGCGACGATGAAAAGCCGCGTTTTCTATGACGCGTTTGAGGACGCCGGTTTTAAGGTCGGCGCTCAACTGGTCTGGAAGAAACCACGAGCACCCTTCATGAGGACGGATTGGAAGTTCAACATGGAGCCGATCATCTTCGGGTGGCGGAAGGACGGGAAACATGTCTGGTATGGCGATCAGAAGCAGAAGGCTGTGTTTGAGTTCGATATGATCCGTGATTCGGAGAAGGATGGCTTCTCCCATCCGTCCAGCAAACCAGTTCCACTGATGGCATACCTTATCCAGCAGTCGACGATGACAAACGGCCTCGTGCTGGACGGCTTCCTCGGCAGCGCTTCTACCCTGATTGCCTGTGAACAGACGGGCCGGGTATGTTTCGGTGCCGAGCTTGAACAGAAGTATGTTGATGTCGCGGTAAAGAGGTATATCGCTTTTAAAGAAGGACATTACAATGATGTCTACGTGATCCGCGACGGCCAGAAACTGAAGTTTGAGGAGGTGGCAACCTTCGAGCCGGAAGGAGGCACCGACGAATGAAAACGATTGAACTGACGAGAGGGGCCGTCGCAATTATTGATGATGAGGATTATGAGCGTTTAGTTGGAGACAGCTGGGAGTTGAATCCTCAAGGTCGTGGATATGCAGTACGGAAGGGCAGAAAGGGGCGCGGAGAGCCAAGAACGGTACATATGCACCGTGCCGTGCTTAATGCACCCGCCGGAGTACAGATTGACCATATTAATGGGAACAGCCTCGATAATCGCAAGTGCAATCTGCGTTATGCAGATACACAGAAAAACGCCTTCAATCGAAAGAAACCGAATGTGCCTTGCTCTTCCAAGTACAAGGGGGTCTTTCGCAGAAAGAATCGACCGTCCTGGTATGCGAGGATCAAGTATAACGATAAGCATATTGAGCTTGGTGTATATCCGGATGAAGATCTTGCTGCGGCAGCATACAACTTCGCTTCCAAAGTTATGTTTGGAGAGTTCCGAAGGGAAAATACGGGAGCAGAAATTCCTGAATTGAGCCTGTCTCAAAAGAGAAGAATATTTGACCGATGCAAGCGCCGAGCTGAGCAACAAGGGTGGCATGTTGATACAAAAACATACCGCTCTTTTTATTTTGGAAAAGGCGGTGATGGCAGTGAGTAATGTCACTTACCGCTTTGAAGGAGATACCGGCATCGGCACCCTGCCAGATGGGACGCGGTTCCTGTTTGACGCAGACCGGTTCGACCGCATCCGGGATACCAAATGGTACCGGAACTACCGGGAGCCCGGGCACAGGAAACTGTACCTGATCGACCGGCACGGGAACTACCTGCACAGGGTGCTCTGTAACTGCCCGCCGGGATTTGAGGTGGATCATATCAGCCTCGATACGCTGGACAACAGGTCTTGTAACCTGCGGGTGGTGACGCACCAGCAGAATCAGATCAACCACTCCCTGCAGCGCAATAACAGCAGCGGTGTTTCCGGCGTCGATTTCTATCCGCGAAATGAAAAGTACCGTGCCCGGATCAAGGTGTCCCAGCAGGAAATCCATCTCGGGTACTATGATGATTTCGAGGAAGCCGTGCAGGCCCGGAATGTCGGTATGGAGTGCATGTTTGGGGAGTACGGCAGATACAACGATGTCCCGGAGCCGCCGGGATGGATCAGGGAAGATGTGGAAGAACGATGCAGACGCTTTGCAGACCTGTCGGTTTGCGAGGCGTTTTCTTCTGACTGAATGCACAACTTCCCGCCCGGATATTTGTTCACTTATCCTGCAGAATTGACTTGCTATTCGTTCGCTTCAGAGTGATTAATACACTACCAAAAGAAAACAGGCCGCAAGGCCCGGAAAAATAAGGAGGTACACTATGAAAGCGAACTACAACGTGACAGGCGAGGACAGAAGGCAGATGGTTCAGATCATCAGCAGGGAGACGGGAGTCAAGGCGGTTTACACCCGGATGCCGGAATGCGCCTTTGTGATCAACAACATGAAGGTCACGAAGACCGGCGAGCTTCTTTGGGATGAGCGCACGGACGCGGAGGTGATCGAGCAGGTCACGGTAGCCCTTGCAGCGGCAGGATTTACCGCACAGGCAGAAGAGCCGGAGACGGAGGCAGATGAGGAAGCTGGAACCACCGAGGCAGCGGAAGAAGCTGAGGAGCCCGAGGGCCTGACCATTTCCCTTCCGAGGGC
>JAFUBF010000231.1 GCA_017460325.1 Clostridia bacterium
AGGCCAGGTCAATGAACGGATAGGTTCTCAGAATCTGATCCGCCATTCCCGGCTCCTGAATCATGCATCCGCATACCGCCACCCGCAGGTCGGGATTGGTCTTCTTGAGCTCCTTCAGCCAGGTCACATTTCCAAGGGCACGGCGCTCCGCATTGTCCCGAACACAGCAGGTGTTAAAAATGACAAAATCCGCACAGGTTCGGTCCGGGGCACCCTGCAGGCCCATTTCCTGCAGCATTCCCTCAAGACTTTCGCTGTCGTGCACATTCATCTGACAACCGTACGTGACGATGAAATAACTGGCAGGCCGTCCCTGCATCGTGCGCACCCGCGCCATAGCCTCTTTCTCTTCCAGAATCACTTCCTGGGGAATTTCCTGTGTCACACGTCTCATCCAGAGGAATTTCTCCTTTCCGGGTATCAATTGGTATTAGCACTGACAGGCAGTGCATGGATTTCCGTTAACCGACCAGGATCAGTCTGTACCCAGGCGTTGATCTGATCTTACGGAATATCTTTTCCAGGCCTGTCCGAGTCCATCATTTCGAATCAGGCAGCGATTCAACGGTAAAATCGCCTCCCGTTTCAAGAACAAACCGAAAGTCTGCCATCAGCGGATCCTGCCGGATCAGCTTCTGCACTTCTTTGCTGCATAATATCCGGTACTGACCTACCTGACCGGAACGTTGCTTTCTGGCCAGTGTGCGGCGTATCTCTCCCTCGGTCACCCGTGGAGTCCGGTGGTGACCGCACCCCTGACAGGACCGGCACAGTTCCTGCATAACAGAACCGACCGGAAGTCCGGTTCGTTTCCGGGTCAGCTGAAGAATGCCAAGGGACGTGATTCCCTCCGCATGCACCTCGCCCATGTCCCGTTTTCCAAATTCCAGAACCATATCAAGCACTGCCGACTGGTGTTCGGGATTTTTCATATCAATGAGGTCCACCAGAATGATTCCACCGATCCGGCAAAGACGCAGATGCGCCAGCACGGCCCGGACTGCCTCCATGTTCACGGCAAAAGCTTTGTCCTCCGGTGAAAGCTTCCGGGTATCCTTTCCGGAATTGACATCATAAACGGTGAAGGCTTCCGTGACATCCACTACCAGGAAACCGCCTGATGGGAGCCAGATTTTCCGCCTCAGGGCCCGTTCCAGTGTCGGTTCAATCGGGAAACGGTCAAACAGCAGGGTGCCTTCAGTGGCCTCAAGGACCGTGGCACCACCTGGCAGGGCTGCACGCTCTGCGCTGATCCGGCTGAACAGCGCCGGACTGTTTGTGATAATGTCCGCCTCCGGGTCCGGCAGGATTCTCCGGTAGAAATCCCGAATTTCCGGGGATTCCGTCAAGGAACCCGGCCGGAGACTGGCAAGGTACCGCTGCTGAATGGAGCCCCATTCCTCCCGCAGCCGTTTCAGTTCTGCATCAAATGCACTCCGGTCCGTAAGCCCGCCAAAGTCCGTCCGGACAATGAGTCCTTCCTCCGGGGTACACCGCACCTTCGCATAGGCAATCGCCTCCGTCTGGAGTTCCGGACTCAGCTTCCTGGATGCATGAATTCCCGGTGTACCGGGACAGTACACCATATAGCGGCCGGACAGACGAACGGCATCCGTCAGTACCAGACCTTTGGTCTGTGTGGTCGGAACCGCCTTGATCTCTACCAGACAGAGATCGCCCTGATGAAGACGTTTCCCCACATGCGGCAGAAATCCGGGAAGCTCTTCCCCGATTTCCACAAAGGCACCATCCAGGGAGGTGTCCACTCGGAGAACCTTTCCCCGGTACAGCATTCCGGGTGCAGGCACGTCCGGAATCACCGGCACGTACTCAACGAGCGTGTTCTCCTCCAGCAGAGCCATTCTTGTCTCAAACGGCCCCGCATCGATGATCAGCTGCCGTTTCATGGCATGTCAAACAGCGGCACCAGCGCTGCAGATTCATCCCGCCCGAGAAGCCCGGTGCGGCGGATACACGTGGTCGATACACTTGCCCCGGCATAGTTGGAAAGTGCTTCAAGAAGGAGGGTCGGTTTCAGTGTGGCCGGTTCGGTGAATGAAACGGTCGCCTTCAGCATGGCGCCGCTCTCGCTCTTTTCCCCTTCAAGATGGAAAATCATCGGGCGGATGTCCACCATCCGCTCGGCGCTTTTGCTTTTTCGCAGTGCCATAATCTCCTTTTCCGAAAGAAACCGCGGAATGGCCTCAAGCAGCCGTTCGGCCTCCTCCGTATCCATGTGCAGGGTAAACACATAGGCCGCTGCCTCGAGTCTGGCGCCCATTTTTTTAAAGCGGTCATCCACCAGACGCACCCGGGTAACCGGCATGGCAGCCGGTAATGCCCCCCTGAGTGCGGCAAGGGCCTCCTCCTCGTCGACAGGCTCTGCCAGCGAAACATCCAGAATTTCCGCATCTCCGGGAATTCCGCTTGACAGAGCGGAGGCAAAGGACATGTTCATATGGGGATTAAATCCCTTTGAATACTGAACCGGCAGATGGCTGCGCCTCAGGGCACGCTGCATGGTCCGCTGCATATCCAGAAGTCCCAGATGACGGACACGCTCCGTTTTCTGAAATTCAATCAAAAGCCTCATGAAAGACATGCTCCTTCAAAACGTTTGAGTCCACAGCCATGGCAGCCACGACGGCAGTCAGGGGTAACCTGGGCCTGCATGGCCCGTTCGTGTTCCCGATAGAGGAACT
>JAFUBF010000232.1 GCA_017460325.1 Clostridia bacterium
AAGTGACACCGCCGTGCCATAAGTGACACTATTTGTCACTTACCAATTCACCAAAAAATGTCACTTATCGAACAGTCCAATCCTGTTGCTCGTTTTTCTGCCGCTTTTGACATTCCAGCAGTGAAGTAATCTCGCCGCATTGGAGGATCCGTTCCTTCTCTGTCCCCCTGATTCATTATCCGAATAAACCAGCCCCGGGACAATTCCCGGGGCTGGTTACCTATTCTGTTTCGAAGTTCCATTTTGTCTGACGTTTCCTGTTTTGAAGGATCTGCACCCGTGCAGATTCTGACGTAAACAGGTCAGTTTCAGGCGGTTCACGCACGATGCAGCGCCTTCCGGTTTCGGTCAGGCAGGGATTAATACAGCTTCGCGCCTGCCGGGATGGCCGGATCCACCATCAGGAGATGGAGGCGTTCGGTCTCGCCTTCCTTATGAACGGCGCTGATGAGCATGCCGCAGGAATCAATGCCCATCATCTTTCTTGGCGGCAGATTCGTGATGGCAATGCAGGTCTTTCCGACCAGCTGCTCGGGCTCATAGAACTCATGAATTCCGCTCAGAATCACGCGCTTCTGGTCCGTTCCATCATCCAGGAGGAACTTGAGGAGCTTCTTGCTCTTGGGAACAGCTTCGCACTCCAGCACCTTAACGGCGCGGAAATCAGACTTGCTGAACGTCTCAAAATCGACCTGATCCTGGAACAGCGGCTCGATGTTCAGGCTTGCATAGTCCGGAAGCTGCGCATCAAAAAGCGGCATTTTGGGATCGCTGACGTCAACCGCCGGTGCCTCGCCGGACGCCGCCGGTTTCCCGGTCTCGGGTTCCGCATCTGTCTTAAGCGGCTTCATTGTCGGGAACAGCAACACGTCGCGAATGGAAGGAGAATCCGTCAGCAGCATCACCAGACGGTCCACGCCGAAGCCAAGACCGCCCGTGGGCGGCATGCCGTATTCCAGGGCATTCACAAAGTCCTCGTCGATATCCGCATGACCGCCGGCTGCCCGCTTGGCCAGTGCCTGACGGACAAACCGTTCCCGCTGATCAATGGGATCATTCAGCTCAGAGAATGCGTTTCCGAGTTCGGAACCATTGACAAAGTACTCAAAGCGTTCTGTCATATCCGGCTCGCTCTTTTTCCGCTTGGCCAGCGGAGAAATGGCAACGGGATAATCCGTAATGAAGGTCGGCTGAATCAGGTTGGCCTCAACGAACTCATCAAAGCAGGCCTCAAGGCATTCACCCTTCACGGCACCCGGCTCCACATGGACACCCCGGGCCGTGCAGGCCTCACGTGCGTCCTCATCCGTCTTCCAGTCATAATAATCCAGTCCGGAATACTTCTTGACCGCCTCTGCCATGGTCATCCGCGTCCAGGGCGAGCTCATATCGATTTCCTTACCCTGATACTGGATATGGGTCGTTCCGCAGACCTGATTGCAGACATGAACGTACAGTTCCTCGACCAGGTTCATGATATCCTCATAGTCCGCATAGGCCTGGTACAGTTCAATGGTCGTAAACTCCGGATTGTGGCGGGTATCCATGCCCTCATTCCGGAAAATGCGGCCTACCTCATAGACCTTTTCAAAGCCGCCTACGATCAGGCGCTTCAGGTAAAGCTCCGTCTCAATGCGCAGATACATGGGAATGTCCAGCGCATTCAGGTATGTGACAAAGCTTCTGGCATTGGCGCCGATTTCAATGGTCTGCAGAACCGGTGTGTCCACCTCAAGGAAGCCCTTGCTGCTCAGGAAGGAACGCAGCGCATTAATGATCTGGCTGCGCTTGATGAACGTATCCTTGACCTCCGGATTGACGATGGTATCCACATACCGCTGACGGTAGCGAAGATCCTGATCCTTGAGTCCGTTATGCTTCTCCGGGAGAACCTTGAGCGACTTCGTCAGCAGTTCCAGCTTCTGCGCATGCACGGAAATCTCGCCGGTCTGCGTCTTAAACACAAAACCTTCAATTCCCAGAATATCGCCGATATCCATGGTCTTGAAGTCCTGATAAACCTCTGTCCCCACATCGTCCCGTTTTACATAGACCTGGATCCCACCCTCACCGTCCAGAATATGCATGAATGAGGCTTTTCCCATAATCCGGCGGCTCATCATACGTCCGGCAAGCCGGCCCGTTTTCCCTTCCAGTTCCTCAAAGGAATCCAACACCTGTCTGGAGGAATGAGTCCGGTCAAATCGGGTGATGGTAAAAGGATCCTGTCCAATTTCCCGGTATTTTTTCAGTTTCTCCCGACGGATCGTTTCCTGCTCCGTAAAAACCGGTTCCGGGATCTGGTTCTGTGCCATTCGAAATCCCCCTTTACGTTCTCCTTCTGCCCTGCCCAGGGCAGATCGTTTATTCGGCCGCGATTTTCAGAATCTTGAAGAACAGCGGACCGCTGGGCGTATGTGCCTCAACCACATCTCCCTCATGGGCGCCCATCAGGGCCATTCCAATGGGAGATTCATTCGAGATTTTGTTTTCCATCGGATTGGACTCAATGCTGCCCACGATGGTATACACTTCTTCCTCCGCGTCCGGATCACCCTGTTCAATGATGGTCACAACGCTGCCAAAGCTGACCTCATCCGTACTCGTTTCATCCACAACGACCGCATTCTCGATCAGTGCCTTGAGCTCGGTGATCCGCTGCTCCAGAGCCGCCTGATCATTCTTTGCCGCGTCATATTCCGCATTCTCACTGAGGTCTCCCTGGGCGATGGCATACTTGAGCTGTTCGGCAACGCGCATCTTTTCGGTTGTCTCTTTGTACTCCAGCTCTTTCTTCAGTTTCTCAAGACCTTCTGTTGTGACAACATTGACCTTTGATGAATTCATAGTCCCTTTCCTCCTGCGTTTCCTGCCCATTGGCACGGGCGTTCCGTTTCATTATGGTTATAACAAAAAACCTCGCACATGCGAGGTCATTTGGAATCCGGCAGCGTCCTACTCTCCCGGGCCGTCTCCAGCCAAGTACCATCGGCGCTGAAAGGCTTAACTTCTGTGTTCGGTATGGGAAC
>JAFUBF010000233.1 GCA_017460325.1 Clostridia bacterium
ACGGACACCATGTCGGTCTACAACGAGGAAGTTGAAAAAGCCGTCAGGTCATTCCAGAAAGCCCATAAACTGAAACAGGACGGGAGGCTGACGGACAACACGCTGACCTGGCTCCTGTGGGGAATGAGTGTCAGCTCCGCGGACCGGACCTATCCGAGATCGGATGGGCAGGAGGTCTGGGTGCCGACAGACGGCGGAACCCGGTTCCATTCAAATGCGACCTGTTCCGGCATGGCCTATGCGAGGAAAATGTCCGCGCGGAATGCCCAGGCCCTGGGATTTGTTCCCTGCAAAAAGTGCTGGTCATTTGATCAGTGACACAAACACGGCTGCACAGGTGCAGCCGTGTTTCCGCGTAACGATGCCGGCCAAACTGACCTGACGTGAGAGGTGAAAGAGTGGAAATCAAGCGGATTCTCTTTTTTGATCTGGATGGAACACTGTGGAATCGGGCGGAACAGATCCCGCTGAGCACGCGTGAGGCAATCCGGATGGCCCGGGCAAACGGACACGAGGTCTGGATCAACACAGGGAGAAGCCGGGCGTTTGTCGATCAGCCGCAGCTTTTTGAACTGGGAATTGACGGGGCGGTCACCGGAGCGGGAACCATGATTGAGACCTGCCGGGCAGGGCAGACGCTGGCACTTCAGTGGGAGCAAAATGAGGTTCTCTCGTATCACGCGATACCCGATAAGCTGGCGGATGAAACGATTCGGGTGCTGAGAGAGCACCGGTTTTACTTCATTCTGGAGGGTCGGGACAACCTGTACTGTGATGTGGAAACTTTCGGAGATGACCCGTTTGTCACGCGTGTCGCGCGAAAGATGGGACAGAGAATGCTTCCGGTGACGGGAAATGAGGGAAAGTGGCGCTTCGAGAAAATCTCCTGCGAACTGCGGGAGGCCGTTCATCGGGAGGAGGCGCTGAGCTGGCTCGGGCAGTACTATGAAGTGTTTGCCCATCATGAAAACGTCATTGAGCTGGTCCCGCTGGGTTTTACCAAAGGAACCGGACTCTTGGCGGTCTGTGAGAAAAGACAGATCCCCGTCTGGAATTCGGTGGCCTTTGGGGACGGACGGAATGATGTGGAGATGTTTGATGCAGCCGGCGTGGCCATCGCCATGGGGAACGGATCTGAAATCGCGTTTGAACACGCGGATATGGTCACGGAGCCGTATGATGAGGACGGGATCTGGCTGGCGATGCGAAAACTGGGCGTGATCTGAGGAAACAAAAAGGGACAAGGGAGATCATACGGGTTAACCGGTCGGTTGATTGCCGGCTCTGCAAATGCATACTTTTCCCCGACACTGACGAATCCAGTAGTCCCTCTGAGGTTTGTTCAGATGGTTCAGGACGGGTTCTCCAGGACCTGCGGTCTGTGATGCGTTGATGAACCGAATGAAGTCGGGAAACCGGCTGCCGTCCTGGAATTCAAGGTGTTTGATCCGCTGGACGATGAAAATGCCCTGAAACAGATAGAAGAGAAGCACTATGAGGCGGATTTGCTGGTTCGGGGCATCCCTGCGGAGAACATCCGGGAATACAGCCCTGCTTTCCAGAGGAAGGTAGGCCTGATCCGAAAACGGTGATTACAGGACAGCAAAAGGACTAGAAAGGCAGTTTTGTCATACGGTGCGCCTTCTGTTGAAAAACCTGCAATTATCCGCTCTATATCAAAAAGAGGCCGAAGACAGCCTCTTTTTTGAATGCAGTCAGGTTCTCTGAGTGGACAGACGCGCTTTCACCCGTTTCCAGAGGATGATAAAGAAAATGACAAGGACGATAAAGGTCAGAATCCAGGAGACAGGATAGGAGAGAAGGAGAACGAACATGGTGTGGTACTTACGGAAGACGGTGGCGATCCACACCAGACGGACTGCACAGACACCCAGGAGGCTGACAATCATCGGGAGGGCGGAATAGCCGATGCCACGCAGCACGCCGGTCATGACATCCATGATTCCGCACAGCGCATAGGGGAGGACCATCACCACCATCTTCTCGACGCCCGCTTCAATGACCGCAGGATCGGAGGAGAAGAGGGAAAGAAGCGGGCGACTGAAATAGGTGGTCAGCGGGCCCAATACAAGCCCGAATACAGCGGCCCAGAACAGGCAGACACGAAGAGATTCAATCACGCGGTCCGGTTTTCGTGCTCCCAGGTTCTGCCCGGCAAAACTGGTAACGGACTGCTGGAAGGTGTTCATGGCCTGGTAGACGAAATTGCCGATATTGGCGGCAGCAGCATTGCCGGCAATGACAACGGAGCCGAAGCTGTTTACGGAGGACTGGATGACCACGTTGGAGATGGAAAACATCATACTCTGAATGCCGGCCGGCAGGCCGATGGAGATGATTCGAACCAGAAGGTTTCGATGGAATCGCAGTTTCTTTAAGGACAGGCGGGTCGGCCCCTCCGTGTGAAAGAGGGAGCGGGTGACCAGCGCGGCGGAAATGGCCTGAGAGAGGATGGTGGCCAGGGCGACGCCGGCAACGCTCATATGGAATACAATGACGAAAACCAAATTGAGGATCAGGTTGACGACGCCGGCGAGGGTGAGAAAGTACATGGGGCGTTTCGTATCCCCGATGGCCCGCAAAATGGCAGCCGCGAAGTTGTAAAGCATGGTCACCGGCATGCCGACAAAAATGATACGCGTATACAGGGCTGCCAAATCGATCACGTCATCCGGTGTTCCCATGAGCGAGAGAAGCGGTCTGGTGGCGATAAAACCAATGACGGCCAGACCGGCGCCTCCGACGACGGAGAGGAGAATGGCGGTATGAACGGCATCGGATACCTCTTTTTTCAGGTTTGCGCCGGTGAAATTGGCGACCAGTACATTGACACCGATGGAGAGCCCGATGAACAGGCTGATGATCATGTTATACAGAGAACCCACTGAGCCGACAGCCGCCAGTGCTTCCTTTCCGGCAAACTGACCGACGACAATGGTGTCGGCGGCATTGAAGACAAGCTGAAGAAGACCTGAAACCATCAGGGGAAGGGAATAAAAGAGAATGGTGGTAAACAGGGGCCCTTCGGTCATCTGAATGACCCGGGTACTTCTGCTGGTTCTTCTCAAGGGAACAGAGGCCATATGACATCTCCTACCATTAATACGACTTGTGACTGACCAGGCCGGTTGGAAAACAAAACCTGCCAGGGGAAAAGCCCGGTGCCGGACCTTCTGTACAGGCCGGTCCTGTGGGTACCTTGCCCGATTAGACCACAAGTCCATCTGCAAAAATGCTCTTTTTCGCTAAGACCTGAACTTTGTAAAAGAAGATGAAAAAAGATTGCCAATATTCATCATTCCAGATATACTAATGGTTGTTCGTGGCCAGTGGGCTTCTGTTTTCGGGTTGCTCATGAACGTGGGCAGGTTTTTCGTCGTCGTCCGGCGGGCTTTTAACACGAAACACGGCCGGATGATCGGTTACGGGGATGCCCGGGAAAGAGAGGACAGATGCAGACAGGCCCAGATAGGCCATTACAGATAAAAACGATACAACTTGACTTTTTTGCTTAACATGATAGACTTAATCCCGATTTTCAGATAAGGAGAAACCGGAATGAACTATAAAATTTTCACGGATGCCTCTGCGGATGTCAGCGAGGAGCTGATGCATGATGTTCCGGAGATAGAGATGATTCCCATGAATGTGGAACTGGACGGAAAGCCCTATCTGTACGGTCCCGGAGGGAATCTGGATAACAGGATGTTTTATGCGGAACAGAGAAAAGGGAAATTTGCCAGTACCTCTCAGATTAATCCGCTGACATATAAGGACTATTTCAGAAAATCACTGGAAAAAGGCGAAGATGTCCTCTATCTCGGACTGACACAGGGAATCTCCGGGTCCTTCATGTCGGCCAATCTGGCGATGGAGGACCTGAGGGAAGAGTTTCCGGAGAGAAAAATACAGGCGGTTGAAACCTACTGTGCGGCAGTAGGCCTGGGAATGCTGGTGCATGAAGCGGCCAGAATGCAGGCGGCGGGGTATACCTTCGAGGAGCTGGTGCAGTGGGTTGAGAAATATCGGCTGAATATCTGCCACTGGTTTACAGTGGACGTGTTTGAACATCTCCGTCACGGCGGACGGGTATCCGGTACGGCGGCGGCGGTAGGTTCTCTGCTGAATATCAAACCGCTGCTGCACATTGAAAATGACGGAACACTGAAAGTGATGGAGAAGCCCCGGGGGCGCAAACAGGCCATCCGTCATCAGATTGCGCACATGAAAGAGGACTGGATTCCGGAGGAACTGAGCAATCTGGTGGTCATCGGTCACGGGGATGACCTGGATGCACTCAATCAGTGCACCGAGGCCGTTCTGGCAGAATTCCCGCAGGCGGATATTCGTCCTGCTTACATCGGCGCCCTGATCGGTGCACATACCGGTCCCGGAATGCTGGCACTGATCTATTGGGGAAGAAAAAGATAAGGATTCGCTTAAATATCAGCCGGATTGAGTGCCTTCGGCTTAAATAGGGTATTCCTTTCTACACAGGGGAGAGGTTGATCCCTTGACTTGAAATGTCCTCAAAAGGAGGCTTGAAGACCATGATAGTTCCGGTAGGAATGGATACTTTTGAGGAAATCCGAAGAGATAATAGTTACTATGTCGACAAAACAGAGCTGATCTATGAACTGCTCAGAGGAACGAAAAATAAAGTGACGCTGTTCACC
>JAFUBF010000234.1 GCA_017460325.1 Clostridia bacterium
AACGGTTGACATTACTGGCAGCCGCATTGGCAAGGGGATACCGTACCCTTTTGTAGCGAACGTACTCACTGCTGTAAACTGGTTTCCTTTTTGTTCTATAGCGGCGTGTGGCCTTACAGAATCGACTTTGCAACAGCCCTGCCCAAATGGCTCTCAATTACCGGAAATGCGCGGAGGAAATTGCCGCCAATATCGGCGGTGGCTCCAACGTCATCAGCGCGGCGCATTGCGCCACACGTCTTCGCCTTGTCATTGCTGACAACAGCAAGCTGAATAAGGCTGCTCTCGAAGAGGTCGACGGCGTCAAGGGCATGTTCGAGTCCAACGGTCAGCTGCAGCTGATCATCGGCACCGGCACCGTCAACAAGGTCTATGACGAATTCCTCGCGGTTACCGGCGTATCCGCCGCTTCCAAGGATGATGTCAAGAAAGCTGCTGCTTCCCAGATGCCCCTGTGGAAGAAAATCCTCAAGACCCCCGGTGACGTGTTCGTCCCGATCCTCCCCGCCATCGTGGCCTCCGGCCTCATGATGGGCCTGGTGGAGGCGTTGGCCAAGGCAATTCCCTCCTTCGCGGCAAGCGGATGGTTCGGCTTCCTGGATATGGTCGCCAATACCGCTTTCGCCCTGCTGCCCGTCCTGGTCGCCGTTTCCGCGGCACGGGTATTCGGAGGCAATATCTTCCTGGGTGCCGTTATCGGCATCATGATGGTCCACCCGTCCCTGATGAACGCCTGGACCGTTACACCGACAAACCAGCCGGGGGTATGGGACCTGGGAATCTTCAGGATCTCCCAGGTGGGTTACCAGGGACACGTCATCCCGGTCATTCTGGCCGTACTTCTGATGTGTACGGTGGAAAAATGGCTGCATAAACGTGTGCCTGAGATGATCGACCTGTTTGTGACGCCGCTGGTTACCGTTCTGGTTACTGCGTTTGCCACCTTCGTGGTCATCGGACCGATCTTCTCCGTTCTCGAGAACTACGTGCTCCAGGGTGCTGAGTGGCTGGTGACTTCCACCGGCGGTATCGGAGCGCTGATCATGGGTGCGCTGTATCCCTGGACTGTGGTCATGGGCCTGCACCACATGTACAACGTCATTGAGGCCGGCATGCTCTCCGGCGCACTGGGCCTGAATATCTGGATGCCCATCGCCTCTGCCGCGAACTTTGCTCAGTTCGGCGCCTGTCTTGCCGTCGCAATCAAGTGCCGCAATGCCAAGCTCAAGTCCGTGGCACTGCCCTCGTCTCTGTCTGCTTCCCTGGGCATCACCGAGCCGGCCATCTTCGGTGTGAACTTCCGGTTCATGAAGCCTTTCATCGCGGGCGTCATCGGCGGCGCTGTCGGCGCACTGTTCGGGTCCCTGACGGGCCTTGGTGCAACGACCTATGGCGTTACCGGTATCCCCGGCCTGCTGGCCATCAACAATGTCCCGGTTTATGTCGTTGAGCTTCTGATCTCCGCCGGTATCGCATTTGCCATCACCACGGTGATCTGGAAGGAAGAAGCGCCCGAAGGCGCTCAGGCTGCCCCGGCCGCCGCACCCGCGGTGTCCGCCGCATCCTCTGCAGAACCGACGGCCTATGTGCCCACCGTATCGGTCATCCGCTGCGCGGCTGGCAGCGTGCTGCAGCCTGTGAAGGGCAACGTCATTGCCCGTGAGTCCATTCCGGATGAGACCTTTGCCTCCGGTGTTCTGGGCGACGGTGTCGGCATTGAACCGACGGATGAACTGGTGGTGGCCCCCTTCGATGGCACCATCTCCTCCGTGGCGGAGAGCCAGCACGCGGTTGGCATTGAGGCCAATGGCATGGAAATGCTGATCCACGTCGGCGTGGATACCGTGAACATGAAGGGCGACGGCTTCACCTGCCTGGTGAAGGAGGGTGACGCGGTCAAGGCCGGTCAGCCCCTGATCAAATTCGACCGGGCAAAGATCAAGGCAGCGGGTTACAGTGATACCGTGGCCGTGCTGCTGACCAACTCCGACGACCTGGAAGGCGTGGAGTGCGGAGCAAAATAATCCAACGGAACGATCCGCGAATCGCGGTGAATAGAGAAGGAGGAAACATCCATGAAGTCTTTTGAGTACACCATTACCGATCCCGTCGGCATCCATGCCCGTCCTGCCGGCATCCTGGTCAAGGAGATCAAGAAGTATGCCTCCACCGTTATGGTGAGCAAGGGCGAAAAGTCCGTCAATGCGCTGAAGCTGATGGCTCTGATGGGAATGGGCATCAAGCAGGGCGACACCGTCAAGGTGACCGTTGAGGGTGCAGATGAAGATACTGCCGTCGCCGCCATTGAGGCTTTCTTCAAGGCCAATCTGTAATCTGATTCCGAACAAACGGCTGCCGGCGTGACAGCCGTTTGTTTTTCATCCAATCAAAACCGGAGGTAGAGAAAATGATCCTGATTCAAGGCAAAGGCGTTTCCACGGGCGTTGCTATTGGACCCCTGTATTTCTACCAGCGTGCAAAGGCGACGATTACCCGCTATGAAGTCGAGGATACAGAGGCCGAGTGGGGCCGCTTCAAGGAGGCGCAGGGCACGGCCATTGAGCAGCTGGGTGAACTGGCGGAGAAGGCCCGCGAGGAAGCGGGCGACGAGGCGGCGCTGCTGTTTGAAACCCATCAGATGATGGCAGAGGACATGGAATACGAGGAAGCGATCCAGACGGCCATCCAGGAAATGAAACTGAACGCAGAGGCTGCGGTGACCGATACGGCCGCACAGTTCGCGGAAATGTTTGCATCCATGGACGATCCCTATTTCCAGGCCCGGGCGGCGGACGTCAGGGACGTGTCCTCCAGAATCATTGCGGCGCTGACCGGCGTGGTGCAGGGGGGAATCAATTCCCCGGTGCCCGTCATCCTGGCGGTAGATGACCTGGCGCCCAGCGAGACGGTTCAGCTGGACAAGGCGAAGATCCTGGGCTTCATCACCGAGGGTGGTTCCGGCTCCAGCCATACGGCCATTCTGGCGCGTACGATGGGAATTCCTGCCATTATCGGCGTGGGCGATCAGCTGAAACCCGAATATGAAGGGAAAGAAGTCATCATCGACGGCAGCACCGGAAATGTGACGATTGATGCCGATGAGGATGCCCGGGCTCATCTGCTCAAAAAAATGGAAGAGCAGCAGAAGATGCGCGAGATGCTGGAGCAGCTGAAGGGGCTGCCCAACGAAACACTGGACGGCCAGCGCATCCGCGTGTACTGCAATATCGGCGGACCGGACGACGTACCGGCCGTACTGAGCAACGATGCCGGCGGGGTCGGCCTGTTCCGCAGTGAGTTCCTCTACCTGAACTGCGATGATTTTCCCTCTGAGGAAGTGCAGTTTGAGGCGTACAAGAAGGTGCTCGCCGACATGGGCGGCCGGGAAGTAGTCATCCGTACACTGGACATCGGCGCTGACAAGCAGATCGGCTATTTCAACCTTCCCAAGGAGAAAACCCGGCCCTTGGAAACCGCGCCCTGCGGATCTGCCTGAACCGGCCGGAAATCTTCCACACCCAGCTGCGGGCGCTGTTCCGCGCCTCCGCGTTTGGGAGACTGGGCATCATGTTCCCCATGGTGACCAGCGTATGGGAGGTAAAAGAGGCCAAAAAGATGTGTGACCGTGTCCGCGAGGAGCTGACGAAGGAAGGCATTCCGTACAGCGACGACGTGGAAATCGGCATCATGATCGAAACACCGGCCGCTGTCCTGATGAGTGACCGGCTGGCCAAAGAAGTGGACTTCTTCAGCTGCGGCACGAATGACCTGACCCAGTACACCCTGGCGTGTGACCGGCAGAATGCGGATCTGGGACGCTTCTACAATCCGCATCATCCGGCTGTCCTGCGGGCACTGAAGATGGTCTGCGACAATGCACACAAGAACGGCAAGTGGGTCGGCATCTGCGGCGAGCTCGGCGCGGACCTGGCACTGACGGAAACCTTCCTTTCCATCGGCATTGACGAACTTTCCGTATCGCCCCGGGCTGTCCTGCCGCTGCGGCAGAAGATCCGGGAAACCGACGTTTCCGCGGTCCGGGAGAAGATCCTGTCGGATCTCCTCAGCGATGAGAACACCATCTGATCCAATACATACATCGTCCGGGTCATGACCCGGACGATTTCAGCAGTTGGAGGGAAATGGCTTGAAAACGGCACAGGCAAGATGGCGGCTCCGGTTTTACGGCCGGGTGCAGCATGTGGGCTTCCGGTACACCGCCCTTTACCTGACGCGGGATCTGTACCTGACGGGATGGGTCAGGAACCTGCCGGATGGCAGTGTCCTGATGGAAGCCCAGGGGAGAACCGCCCAGCTCAGGAAACTGCTGATCCGGCTCAAAAGCCAGCCCCATATTCATATCGAAAAGACCGAAATCGAGGAGATTGCGCGGGTGGAGGCAGAGCGAAACTTCCGCGTGCTTTAGATCCTCCCCATACAGCAAAGGCCGGAGTCAAGTTGGCTCCGGCCTTTGCTGTATGGGGAGGGTGCTGATGATGAAAAGGTCAGGGAATGTCAGGCATCCTTTGGGGATGAGAATGGGGGAAAGGTAAAACCGAGCTTTCTGCGCCGGGAGAGATAATACACGAAAAAGGCAATGCTGGTGATGCTCCAGGAGATGGGGTAGGAGAGGGTAATTCCCTCAATCTCATGCCAGCCGGGAACGACCAGAAACATCCAGGCAGAGCGGAATACGCAGATGCCAAGGGCGGTCAGCAGGGTGGGAATCAGGGTGTCACCCATGCCTCGCAGTGCACCGGAGAACATTTCAACCGGAACAAAAAGGAAATACCAGGGGGTCAGGCTGTGAACCATGCGCAGTGCGTTTTCCATCACCTCGGGATCTTTCGTGAAGAGGCTGAATATGACGGGTGCAAAGGTGTAGAAAACAAAGCTGAACAGCCAGGCGGTGGAAACGGAAAGACCGCCACAGACCAGGATACTCCTCTCGGCGCGTTCCAGCTTCCGGGCGCCGTAGTTTTGCCCGACGAAGGTCATGACGGAGGCACCGTATGCGTTGTTGATCATCCAGAACATGCCATCCACCTTGCCAAGGGAAACCCATGCAGCCACCGTGGTGGTGCCAAAGCCGTTGATGGTCGCGGTAATGATCATGTTGGACAGGGAGTACATGACGGCCTGAAGGCCGGAGGGGAAACCGATCTGCAGGGTATGGCTGAGAATGTTCGGATCAATGCGCATGTGCCGGATGGACATCCCGCGTTTTCCAACCACGTGGAGGAGACAGCGCCAGATGAGTACGGCGGAGACCACCTGCGCAAGGGCAGTCGCCACGGCCACGCCGGCGACACCCAGACGGAATACGGCCACAAAGACCAGGTCCAGGAGGACATTGGTCAGGCAGGCCATGATCAGGAAGTGAAGCGGACGGCGGGAATCTCCAAGCGCCCTCAGGACACCGGCGCCCACGTTGTAAATCATGAAGGGGATCATGGCGAGAAAGTAGATTCGCATATACAGGATGGATTCCTGCATGGTTTCTGCCGGGGTCCGCATCAGGGCAAGGAGCCAGGGGGAGAGGGCAATGCCCAGAGCGGTCATGAGTGCACCGGTAAAAAGGGCCAGGGCCATGGCCGTCTGAACCGCTTTATAAAGCCCGCTGTCATTCTGTGCACCGAAAAACTGGGAAACGATGACGGTGGCGCCGGAGGAAAGGCCGACAAAAAAGCCGATAAGCAGGTTAATGATCTGCGAGGCGGAACCACCGACGGCGGCCAGTGCGTTGGTTCCGGCGTACTGCCCGATGACCACCGTATCCACGGTGTTATACAGCTGCTGGAACAGGGTCCCCAGCATAATGGGGAAAAAGAACCGAAGGAGCTGTTTCCAGATGACGCCTTCCGTCAGGCTGTTCCGGTGGGTGATTTCCATGGGGCATAATATCCTCCTGCTCTGTGCGATACAGTGCGCATTGTACTGCAAACAGAATGTGAAGACAAGAGGATTTTCTGTGCATTTTTTGACCGGCCTGGCGGTGATCGACGGACACAGGTCCGCAAACAGAATGGAGAGCAGGATGATACGAAAAAGATACAAAAAGTTACATGCAACATTGACCGAAAATGTTTGAAAAAGAAAAACAAACAAGATAAAATATAAATATGCCAAGAATCGTTCAACCGATCGCAGGTATATTTTTGAAAAACAGTTATCCGGTATGGAGGTTTTTCGACCGCACGGGATTAAACAAACGGCCTCGAATGGATCCGGCTGTTGATCGGTTGAGGTTCACCTGGGAGGAAGGAACACCATGGGCAAACCCAAACGCAGCAAAAAGCCTGCTGTCCCTGTGAAGGATGCGCTCCCTGAGATGGCTGAATCAGTCAGGGCAAACGATCTGAACGTGAGGAAAACGGGGAGGATCCCTGAAAGGATGACATGAGATGCAGGGGGAACGGTCTGGGTTTGCGGTTATTGAGGATACGGGGTCAAAATTCATTCTGCCTGATCCGGTGGGCAGAAATGTCAAAGGAAGGTGGACGCATTGAGCGTTACAATCAGACATTCGGCTGAGTTTAAGAGGCGGATACTGATTATCAGCAGCAATCAGGAAAACAGGGATGCACTGACAAGGATTCTTTCCTGTGAATATGACATTGACTGCGTTTCAGGCGGTGCGGAGGCGCTCAAGCGGTACTCGGAGACAACCGCGTATGCGCTGAATATTCTCGATCTGGATCTTCCGGATATGAACGCCTATGCGTTTATCGGAAAGTTTCGCAGTCTGGAGCGGGTCGGACGCATTCCGATTATCGCGATCATGGCCAGGACCGGCAGTGAGGCCAGGACGCTTCGCGCCGGAGCAGCCGACTTTATCCGAAAGCCGTTCCAGGAAGAGGTTATTCTGGCGCGTTGTGACCGGATTATTGATCTTTCCGTGGATCAGTCCCTGATTCGCCGGGCGCAGGATGATGAGCTGACGGGTTTGTACAACCGGGAATTCTTCTTTGAGTATGTCCGGCAGATTGAGCAGAATCTGGAGAATCCGGTTCAGGATGCGGTTGTAATCAACATTGAGCATTTTCATCTTGTCAACGAACTGTACGGCAGGCAATTCGGCGATCAGGTACTGCGCCGTCTGGCGGATGCAATTCGAAAAATGAAGGCACAGATGGAATCGATTGCCTGCCGGACGGATGCGGACAGTTTCTACATCTACTGCAAACATCAGCCGGATTATGAGGAAATTGTGCGGGACCTGGTCAGGGATATGGGTTCATTTTCCGGATCAAAGCATATCCGTCTCCGTGTCGGTATTTACCAGAATGTAGATCCGATGGGTGAACCGGAGGTCTGGTTTGACCGGGCCAAGAAAGCCTGTGATCTGATTCGGGAGGATTACACCCGGAACATTTCCTACTACGACAGCAAGCTGTATGAACGGACGATTTACGAAGAAAAACTGATCCGCGATATTCACGATGCCATCAATGAAAACCGGATCATTGTCTACTATCAGCCAAAGTTTGATATTACCGGAGAGAACCCCAGACTTTGCGGTGCGGAGGCTCTGGTGCGATGGGCACATCCGGAATTCGGCATTATCGCGCCGGATGATTTCATTCCGCTCTTTGAAAAGAACGGGCTGATTCTGAAACTGGACAGGTTTGTCTGGACCCAGGTGGCCAGACAGGTGCGCATCTGGCGGGAGACGTACAATATCAGTATCCCGGTATCGGTGAATGTGTCGCATATTGATATCTACGATGAGAATCTGGTGGATGGGTTCAGGACGATGATTGAGGAAAACGGTCTTGAACCGTCCATGATGCATCTGGAAATCACTGAGTCGGCCTATGCGGAGGACTCGGACCGTCTGCTCAGTGTGGTGAATGAACTCAGACAGCTGGGTTTCCTGATTGAAATGGACGATTTCGGTACGGGCTATTCCTCCCTGAACATGTTGTCCGTTCTCCCGTTGGATGTGATCAAGCTGGACCGGGAGTTTATCCGCAACATGGGGAGAAATGAAAAAGGCGCCAGAATGGTGGAACTTGTACTGGATGTGGCGCGCTTCTTGAAGGTTCCATGCATTGCGGAAGGGGTCGAGTCAGAGGAGGAGTACAGTGTGCTCAGAAAAATGAACTGCGATATTATCCAGGGATATTACTTCTCGCATCCGCTGACACTGGCTGCTTTTGACTGTTTTCTGGAAAAGGAACTGCGATGCAGTAAACGGTATACATCCTGACTGCCGTCAAAGGAAGGTTGTGTGGTATGAATAAATATCTGCTTGTTCTGATTAATCTCATTATGGTCAGCCTTCTGATGGCGTATGTCATCTTCCACGGGATCGATGAGAGCAGAGAGCATCTTGAGCATCAGATCAGTTCCTTTGAAAATACAACCATTGCCATGCAGCACGTGATGGCCAATTTTCACCGTGGACAGCAGAGACTCTGCAACAGCTGGGCAAATTACATCAATGAGGAACACATGACCATTGATGAGGCCATGGAATATCTGAGGGAAGCAGAACCGGAGAATGAAATGACGCAGATTGTCTTTCTGGATGATGGAATGTATTCCGGATATTCGACGGAAGCGGTCGATAAGACGTCGCGAAATTTCACGGTTTCCTATGCGCATATGAGTGTGATTCAGTCACTTTCCCTGGATCCGTACATTGATACGACGGTGAACATGACCCGCAACTACGCCAATCCGATCAACGGCGTGATGTCGGTTGCATTTTATCATCCGGTTCGCATTGCCACCCATGAGCGTGACAGTTCAAGGAGTGCCGTGCTCCTCAGGCTGATCACCCTTGATCGACTCAATCAGGAATGGCAGTTTCTGTCAGACCGTTACAGGGAATCGGAAATTGCCCTGACGGACAATGAAGGGAATTTTATTACAAAAGGAGCTTCGTTCAAAGGAACGAGTTTTATCGAATTCTACCGAATGTACAATGAGGGCGACGTCAATGAAATCACGGCGGAGATCACAAAATGGGGTACCGGATCGATCCGAATGAAGAATGCCGAAGGAGTGGAGTGTGTCATATCCTACACGCCCATGAACTCTTTCCATAACCGGGAACTGCTGGCCTATATTCCGCTCAGAGATCTGCGCAGTATGCCCGTCTCTGTTTCGCTGATCGCGGTCATGATGGTCGGACTGCTTTCCATCCTGGTATTTAATGTGGTTATGATCCGGCGAAATTACCGGCAGATTGTGATCAGTGAAAACAAGGCAAAGAAGGCCATTGCCGACAAGGCGGGTTTTCTGTCTACCATGTCTCATGACATTCGCACGCCGCTGAATGTCATTGTCGGTGTATCCGCCATCGTCAGGAGCCAGGTGGATAATCACGAGCTTGTCGAGGACGGACTGAGGCAGATCGGTCTTTCCGGAAACAATCTGACCACGATGCTGACTGATATTCTGGATATCGCGGAGATCGAAAGGCATCATCTGGTGCTGAACCCTGCACCTTTCTCTATCGTGGAATGCGCCTCCAACCTGACAAATATGGCGCAGAAGACGATCAAGGAGAAAAATCAGACCTGCAATTTCTTCATTCAACATATCGACCACGAAGTATTTTACGGTGATCAGGTCAGAGTCAACCAGATCTTTTCCAATCTCCTCTCCAATGCGCTCAAATTTACGCCGCCCGGCGGGCAGATTGATGTCAGTATGTGGGAGGAGATTTCGGAGAACCCCAAGGAGGTCATTCTGAATTATCGGGTCAGCGATAACGGCCCGGGCATGTCGGAGGAGTTTATGACGCGGATGTATGACTCCTTCGTCACGCAGAAAGACGGGCGGGTTGAGAAAGAAAAAGGTACCGGTGTCGGACTGTCCATTGCCAAACAGCTGACTGACCTGATGAAAGGGACAATTACCTGCGAGAGTCAGGTGGGGAAAGGGACAACCTTTACGGTCAGCCTTCCGCTTCCGTATGTCAATGAGAATGTGGATAACATGACGCTGCCCTCCACGAGGGTGCTGCTGGTGGATGATAATAAGATTCTCCGTACAAGCGCCAGAGAAACACTTTATCTGGTCGGCGTCATGGCGGATACGGCCGCATCCGGCGGAGAGGCGATTGAAAAAGTGCTGACAGAGCATGCCGAGGGTGAGGACTATGATTTTGTCATCATCGACTGGCGCATGCCGGGCATGGACGGGATCGAAACCGCAAGACGAATCAAACAGAGCCTGGGAGATAAATCCCCCAAAGTGCTGATTGCGGCGTATGACTGGACCAATTTCCGCAGGGATGCACGCCGGGTTGGTGTGGACGGCTTTATATCCAAACCGCTGTTCCGTTCGACGCTGTACAGGAAACTGGCGGATCTGCTGGGTGAAAAGCGGATGAGCGAGGTGGAGGCGGACAGCCTCAGTCTGGAAGGCATGCATATTCTGGTTACAGAGGACAATGATGTGAACTGGAACATCATTTCCATGATCTTGGAAACGTATGGGATTACTACGGAGCGTGCGGAAAACGGGCTCAAGGCTGTGGAGCGCATGGCCAGGGCCAAAGAGGGAGAAATCTCACTGATTTTCATGGACCTGGTCATGCCGGTGATGAGTGGAATTGAGGCGACCCGGGCAATTCGGAAGCTTCCGGGGGTTATATCCAAGGTGCCGATTATTGCCATGACGGCAGAGGCGTATCCGGAAAAAGTGAGGGAATGCTTTGCAGCAGGGATGAACGGTCATATTGCAAAACCGGTCGATCAGAATATTCTCCTCCAGGAGCTTCGGCGTGTTCGTTCCGGTGTTCTGGATAATACCCCGATTATCGTTGACATTCGGGAGACAGTGCAGCAGGATCATCCGGCAGGGACTGGCTCAGGCTGATCCCCATCCGGGAAACCGGAGGGGGCTGGCGGAACAGATCAGGAAGAAGGGAGCAAGAAATGTATACGTATCTTCTGATGCTTGTGGATTTTGTAAAGCATCATACCATGCACTGGTATATGATTTTCATCACCATTATTCTGCTCAGATGGCTGGTTATCCGTTTGTTTGCGCGCTTCTATAGGCCGTATGTCTGCGAGAACCGGAATCTGTTCACCAGTGTGATCATTCCGGTGGTGGATGAACCGGTTGATCTGTTTTCAAAGGTGCTTGACCGGATTGCGCAGCAGAAACCCAATGAGATCATCGTCGTCATCAACGGACCGGAGAATCCGGAACTGTATGGGGCGTGTGTGAACCTTCGGAAAAAGTGGAAGGAGAGCGGAATCTATCAGGGGCTGGAACTGAAAATTCTGCAGACCTCTCTGGGCGGAAAACGGAATGCCATTATGCTGGGGGTCCGCAATTCAGACAGGCAGAGTGATGTGATGGTTCTGGTAGACAGTGATACGATCTGGACCGAGGGAACTCTCAAAAATCTGCTGATGCCTTTCTCGGCGGATGACAGGATCGGCGGGGTCACCACGAGGCAGAAAATCTATAAACCGGGTCGGTGCCTGGTGACGATGATTGCGGCGATTCTGGAGGAAATCCGGGCGGAAGGATCCATGAAGGCGATGAGTGTGACCGGAAAGGTTGGCTGCCTTCCGGGGAGAACCATCGCGTTCCGAACGGAGATCATGCGTCGGGCCATGCACGAATTCATGACGGAGAGCTTCATGGGAATCCATAAAGAGGTTTCGGATGACCGAAGCCTGACGAATATTACACTCAAAATGGGTTACAGGACGGTCATGCAGGACACGTCGGTCATCTATACGGATGCACCGGTGAAGTGGAAGAAGTTTGTCCGTCAGCAGCTGCGTTGGGCGGAGGGATCCCAGTACAACAATCTGCGGATGTCGCCCTGGATGTTCGGGCATGCACCTCTGATGACGTTCATTTACTGGACGGACATGCTGATGCCGTTCCTGCTGGTCAGTACCTATACCAATATGTTTCTGTGCATGGCCGCGCGTATTCTGGGACTGTCCATGCGGTCCATCATCTATACGGAACCGGTCTGGCTGATCGCCGTACTGATTCTGATCGGTGCGGCAATCGGTGTGGGAGGTCGCAATCTCCGTGCCATGCTTCAGTTGCCGCCATACTATATCCTGTGTCTCCCGGTTGTGACGCTTGTCCTCAGCCTCGTGATGTCCCCGATACGGATTGTCGGACTGATGAAATGTGCGGACGGTCTGGGCTGGGGAACGAGGGTTACGCATGAACAGCAGGAATAAACAGGTCGGACAGGAACAGGCGGGTTACCCGCGGGGATTCATGAAACGGGGGGATACGGAAATGAAATGGCTGGTTCGAATAATGGCATGCTGTCTGGTGATTGTGGCAGGATTCGGCATCTTTTTTGTGGCCGGCCATTTGCACCTGACACAGGAAAAAAAGGAGCCGGAAGCGGCGGAAATTCAGGTGTACAATCTGGCCCCGAGAACAGTTCGGAAAGAATTCCTGAGTTTTAACCCCGAACGGAAAAACATAGGGATTTATCTGAGCACCGTTGAGGTGGACGGTTCGGAAACGATTCCGGATCTGCTGGCCTGGTTTGAGGAATGGTATGGGACCTCCAGCAGAGACAAAATTGAAATGTGCGGGCAGGATCATATTGCTGTTCCCTTCATCACCTGGGAGCCTTCGAATATTTCCTTCAATGATATTTCGGAAGGAAAGCATGATGAATATCTGCGGGGTTATTTTGAACGTCTTGCCATGCTCTGCCCGGATAATGATGTTCTGATCCGCTTCGCGCATGAAATGGAGGTTCGTCCGCAGAACGAGGATCAGAAATGGTATTCCTGGCAGGGGGATGCGGATGTGTTCCGGGAGGCCTGGATCCACATTGTTTCGCTGGCACATTCCATTAACTCCAACATCAAATGGGTCTGGTCCCCGAACCGGATTGACAGGTATGCAGCCCCTTATTATCCAGGGGATGACTATGTGGATTACATTGGCTGCACGCTGAATATTCCCCTGGATCAGACCCGGATGTATCCGACCTTTGATGAGGTGTATGAAAAGATCGGAAAGGTGGAGGAAATCCGGAAATACAACAAGAAAATCATTATCTCCGAAACGGCCTTCTGCGACGGGGATGAGGAGGCAAAGAAAGCCTATCTCAGAAGCGCAATTGACCATCTTGCCGGAGATGGACAGATGAGTGCACTTTGCTTTTTCAATGAGGACGTCTCGGATGTACAGCTGTACAGGATAACGGATAAACCGCAGTACCGTGACATTATTGACGAGGGAATCAGAAGGTTCAGAAATGAGAATAAAGCGGAAGAAGCGAAAGAGACTTAATCGTTATCAGATCGGAATGAGAATGATCGTCATTCTGCTCCTGGTGTTTTTTATCTCGTTGAGCTTTGGACTCGAGATGGTTTTTACGGTCAGATGAGAGATACCCATTATCGTGATTTCTGAGAGGCTTTGTATGAAAAGAATGCTGTGCGTGCTGTTTCTTCTGGCAGCAGGTCTGATTTTTGCGGGGATGCAGGGAACACCGGCAGAGGGAATTCCTTTTCTGTATGGCGATCAGCAGGCCTGTGACTATTACCTGAATGGAGTAATTCCTACTTTCAGGCGAAATCTGCCCATATCTGCGGATGATCCCAACAGTGAAAACCTGCCCGAGGACGCCCTGATCCGCTATTCCTACGGATATGCGTTCCGGGATGTGAACGATTATTACTTCTTCAACCGTGTCAATGAACAGTGGGAGGGAACGGAACCTTCCATGGATACGGGCGTAATGATGGGCGGGAACGCCTATTCCAAGCATGATGCCATCGAGCAGGACAATGACAGCAACGATTTTGCCAGCATTCTGCCGTATGCTTCTCTTTATGTGGATGTCAGCAAACTGTCCTATGAGGATGAGGGCATTATTGAATACGAGTTTTTCAGCGATGAATTTAATTTCAACTGCTCGGATGGGCAGATCCCGGAAAATGTGATTATCCGGGGAGAGAACCCGGTGATTTCACGGTATCAGCAGAAATTCCCGGATCTGACGTATCCCCGGAAAGTCAATAACCGTTATCCGGTTGACTGGAACGGCGTGATCTATACGGGCGGTGTCAGGAAGACGATGCGGCTGTCGGACGGAAGCTTTTCGGAAACGGTAGTCAGGAACGAGATGCCGGATGGATCCAGCAAACTGTTTACCGTCCGATACAATGATGCCGTTGTCGATAAGACGGGCAGGCAGTATGATCTGGTACTGACCTTTACGCAGATCACCTTTGTTGCCGAGGCGGATGTGACAGGGGCATTTGAAGTACTTGAGGCAAATAACCTGTATGTGGCGCCGATTCTCTATGAAAACGGTCATTATACCGTAATCATCAATGATCCGACAAACCGGGTGGATGTCCATGACCTGGACGGTGTTAGAATCGGCGCGCGGTTTGAATTTGATTACAGCATTGAGAGCAATGACGGGGTGCCAGCAGAGGGACTGGTGATTTATTCCTTCAATGATCTGGATAATGCCAGCATGGCAACCAGTCTGCAGACGGATGCCAACTGGGGGATGAACGCACTTGGCAATGACTTCAGATGGGCAGAGGGATTCGGTGTCGTCAATGGAGCCGCTTCCTTTGCGGTCACGCCGTACTTCAACCATGAAATGGAGGATGTCAATAAGCGCATCATCAACAACCGGAACGGTGATACAACGCTGCTGCGTATTTCGCGAATGGACGAGGTCTCACCGGATGGAACAGCGAATGGTCTGTATTTTACGACCAGCATTACCTCGGTATCCGGCACCGGAGCCAGAAACGACTCGGGAACGCTGGACACGGGGGTGGCTGTCCTGCTGAAGCCGAGGGGATCCATGGTCGCCTCCATTTCATCGGGACGTCGCGGCGATGTAAACATCACTTTCTTTGATTCGAATGTGGCCAATAAGATTGAGCAGTCTTCCTCCCGCGGTGGAAGGGTCTATTCCCTCGACCATTCCTTTGAAAAGGACGGGGAACTGGTTGAAAACACGGACTTCATCAAGGTGGTCGGATGCGGTGCCACCTCTGTTCACCACATTGTCCCGGATGACCGGTATCTGATTCGGACGATCCGGATTGACGGGAAAAACATTTCCTATAACGACCTGAAATGGACGACTAACGCCGATGGAACAAATACGGCAATGTACAGTATTCTGGAGGAATACGGCCGATCCATGGGAAAAGCGCAGTATACGTTTACTAAAGACAGTAACGGAGAGGTCAGCATCGCTTTTGAAAATGTGCAGGATAATCATGAGATCTATGTGGAGTTTCTGAGGTCCGGTTTGTTCGGCATGCTTTACCTGATGAAAAGCGGAATGCTGATTGCCGTTTTCCTGATCAGTGCATTTGCGCTCATGATGATTATTGCAGTGGTGGCGTGGATGCGTGGTGGAAAGAAAAAACAGTTGTCCGATTTTGACTGATCCATGCCCGGAACGGGATCAGTGTTGAAACGAGGTGTTGATCGTGGAAAACTCAGGAAAAAAAGGGATCTCTGTTCAGACCGTCAATCTCATCATGACCGTGATTTCAATTGTCATCTCCATTTTACTGCTGTACGAAACATCGAAGATGGTAAACGATTATGACACGATACGGGCGAACACCCGGTCCTATATCGAGTGGCAGAAAGTCGTCAATGAATTCGAAGCAGGTTCCGACCTCCTGATGGAATCCGCCAGGTCTTTCGTGAACACAGGAGAGAGTAAATGGGTGGAGGAATACTTTAAGGAGGCAGATGTCACCCGGCGCAGAGAAGCGGCGCTTGAAAAAGTTCGTGAAGGGTTTGGCGAATCCTCATCAGTCTACCGCGAGCTGAACGCGGCGATGAACGAGTCCAATGAACTCATGAACCGGGAATGCTATGCCATGCATCTGATGATGGAGGGAAATGATCTTGACGCGGACCAGTTCCCGGAGCGTGTACAAAATGTCAAACTGAACGTGGAAGATCAGGACATTTCCCCGGCAGAGAAGACCGCCAGGGCACGCACAATCCTGAACGACATGTACTACCAGATGCGAAAGGACAATGTCATTAACGGCATTCATTCCTGCATGTCGGAAGTCTTTGACAGTACCATCCACCGGCAGGAAAGGGTGGAGGCACATCTTGACGGCCTGCTGATCCGGGAGCGTGTGCTGATTCTGAGTCTGATTCTGGCGGCTGTGGTTCTTCTTCTGCTGATTAATGTACTGATCATTACACCAGTCAAGCGCTCGGTGGAGTATGCCAGGAAAAATCGCGAACTGCCTGAAATCGGTGCCAGAGAGTTCCGCTTCCTGGCCAAAACGTACAACACCCTGTCCTCGGAAAGCCGGGAACAGAAAGAAAAGCTTGATTATGAGGTCTCCCACGATTCCGCAACCGGTCTTTACAATGAAAGCGGATTCCGCATTATTCTGAAAAGCGTGAAACTGAACACCACTGCACTGATTCTCTTTGATGTGGACGGGTTCAGGCCGATTGATGACCGTTATGGGCATAAGGTGAGTGATTATGTCCTCTCGGTGGTGGGAAATGTGATTCGCGATACCTTCCGTTCACAGGATTACGTCTGTCGGACCGGCTGGGATGACTTTGCAGTCGTAATGGTGCAGACCGGTTCGCAGCATTCTGACGTTGTGCTGGAAAAGGTGGAGGCCATTAACGAGAAGCTGCGCGAGTCCGTCGAGGGGGTGCCGCCGATTCACCTCAGCGTCGGGGTTGCCTATGGGGATAAATATGCGAATGGGGATGAGCTCTACAAGGCGGCGGATGCGGCGAGAACCAGAGTAAAAGAGAACGGCGGGCGGGGATGTGCCATTGCATGAGCGGAACTTTTCCGGCAGAAGCTTCATTCCCTTTTGCATTCAGGACACGTTGTCAGAATTGGACTGGTCGAAAGACGGGCACTGAGCGGGGAGTTCCCCCGCTTTTTATGATGCCTATTCTGGGACTGTGCCGAATGGGAAAGGGAAGTTCTCTGATTTTTTCCCCGGAATGCTTGCAGGATGAACAGTTGGGTGCTATGATAGAATAGCAGTAGTATAGGGGGAAAATGGAATGCGGAGATATTTCGGTTGGTTGATGGTTCTCCTGATGGTCATGGGAATGTCCGTTGCGTTTGCGGAAGGGCAGACCATGGATGAACAGGTCGACCAGGCGTTTCGAATGGCAAAAGCCGTCGGTGGGGCCTTTGTGGTGGCCAAAGACGGCCGGATTGTGTATGAGCGCTATTACGGGGAGCAGCAGAAAACTACCCACGTACCGGTGACGGAGAAGACGTATTTCAAGTGTGCCTCGGTGACGAAATTCGTGACGGGAATCGGCCTGATGCGCATGATGGATCAGGGCATCCTGAAGCCGGATGAGGACATCAGCACGTATCTGGGGTACAAGGTCGGAAATCCCCGGTATCCCAAACAGCCGATTACCCTTCGCCACCTGATGAGTCATACATCGGGGATCAATGAGGAAAGTTCCTTTTCCAGAAAGTCCAGTATTCTCTCGGACATGATTGCCGTTGACAAAAAAGCGAAATCCAATTTCCGGGAGGTGGCACCGGGAACCCAGTACCGTTATTCCAATTTCGGCGCGGGAATCACCGGGGCCATCATTGAAGCGGTCACGGGGGAGGATGTGTCCACGTTCATGCGGCACTACCTGTTTGCGCCCCTTGGCATTGATGCGGCCTATACGGCCACACAGCTGCAGGAACCGGAATATATCGTGGCCACGTACCATCAGGACGGAGAGCTGTATCAGGCACCGTCCTATATGCTGCGCCAGGAGTATCAGGCGGAGGCGGACCCGGATCATCACTACCGGATTACGGTGGGCAGCCTTCTCATCCGGCCGCGGGATCTGACCCGGCTGGGCATTGCCGCGTGCGGGGACGGGACGGTGGACGGGGTGCGGGTCCTGAGCCCGGCCGCCCTTCGGGCCATGCGCATGCCTCAGAGCCCGGAGACGACGGGCATCACAGAGGATTCCCCGTACAGCTTTTTCTGCATCCGGCAGGATACCGTCCTGACGGGTCGCCGGGTTTACGGGCATCAGGGGACGACGGAGGGCATTGTCTGCAATCTGTATTTCGAACCGGAAACGCAGCTGGTGCTCTGTGTGATGACCAACGGCTGCGATACGGTAAGGGATGATGGCGTGATGACGCTGACCCGGCGGCTTGCCACCATTGCCGAAAATGTATTTCTGAAATAGACAGGACATGGGAACATGGATAAAGCAAACTACACGGAGCGCAGAAAGCGGCTTCTTTCACAGCTCGGCGAAAATGAGATGGTCATCCTCTACTCGGGAATCGGCGTTCCCAGTACCATGGATGAGTACTTTCCTTTTGCGTATAACCGGCACTTTTTCTACCTCACCGGACTCCGGCGCGAAAACATGGCGCTGCTCCTTTCCAAAACCGGCGGACGCGAGCGGGAAATCCTGTTCATTGAACAGCCGGTTCCACAGCTGGAGCGCTGGACGGGTAAACGGGTAACGGTCCGGGAGGCCAAAGCCATCAGCGGGTGCGGGCAGGTTCAGTTCATTCAGACCCTGATGCCTCTCATCGAACGGATCTTCGGCCGGGAATTCCCGGAGAAGGTCTGGATGGACTGCCACAGGGAATCCATGGACGGCGTGCCGTTTTACAATCAGCTGCAGGCGGAAAAGCTCCTGAAACTTTATCCGGCCATGCACCTTTATGATATTCATCCCGTCATTTCCCGGATGCGGATGAACAAGGATGCGGAGGAAATTGCCGCTTTTGGCCGGGCGCTGGATCTGACACATCAGGGCCTTCGGCGGGTCCTGGGTACGCTTCGTCCGGGGATGATGGAATATGCCGTTCAGGCGGAGTTTGAGTACGAGGTCCGGCGAAAGGGCGCGGAGGATGTGTCCTTCCCGACCATCGTGGGATCGGGCATCAACGGATGCTCCCTGCATTATGAGACCAATCAGTCAAGGATTGAGGAGGGCAGTCTGGTGCTCCTGGACCTGGGGGCCCGGGTGGAGGGATACTGCGCGGATATCTCAAGAACCTATCCGGCCAGCGGACACTTTACGGAGCAGCAGCGGCGGTACTATGATCTGGTTCTCCGGGCCAACCGGGAAGTTGCCCGGCTGGCCGCGCCGGGGAAGACCCTGACGGAGCTGAATAACCGGTGCAAGGAGGTCCTTGCCGGGGGACTCCTTGAAATGGGGAAAATCCGGAAAGCGGAGGAAGTCGGGCGGTATTTCATGCACGGCGTCTCCCATTTCATCGGCCTTGATACCCATGATGTCTGTGACCGGCTGGACCGTCCTTTGGAGCCCGGCATGATCATCAGCGATGAACCCGGGCTGTACCTGGATGAGGAAGCAATTGGCATCCGCATTGAGGATGATCTGCTGATTACGGAGGATGGCTGCCTGGTACTCTCGGAGGCCATTGAACGCACGGCGGAGGAAATTGAGGCGGCATGCGGTGCATGGACGGAGCACGTCCCGGAGGGAAAGGAGCAGGCATGAGGCTTCTGGTCAAGGCAAGAGCGAAAATCAACTGGACCCTGGATGTGCTGGGGCAAAGACCCGATGGCTATCATGAACTGGATATGCTGATTTCCTCCGTGACGCTGTGCGACCAGCTGGAGATCCGGGAGGCGGAGGAGCTTTCGCTGCTCCTGGCAAATAACCGGCACAGCTTTGTGCCGGCGGATGAGCGGAATCTGGTCATACGGGCGGCGCAGGCGCTCAGGGATGCGATGGGTGTCCGGAAAGGGGCGGAGATGCGCCTCCACAAGTACATCCCCGTCTGCGCCGGCATGGGCGGCGGAAGCAGCGATGCGGCGGCGGCCCTGATGGCTCTGAATCGTCTCTGGGACTGCCGGCTGCCCCTGGAGGAACTGTCCCGGATCGGACTCAAAATCGGCGCGGATGTCCCCTTCTGCCTCACCGGCGGGCTCTGCCGCGTTCGGGGAATCGGGGAGCAGGTACTGCCAAGGCCCATGGGGCGGGCCATTTACCTGATTACCATTCAGCCGGGCCGGGGCCTTTCCACCCGGGAAGTCTTTGAAAGCCTGCATACCGACGGGATCCGTCCGGAAGACCGTCCGGATAATGACGCCGCCGAGCAGGCCCTGGCCCAGGGGTATCTGCGCGAGCTGGTGGGTGCCATGGGAAATGTGCTGGAACCGGTATCGGTTCGAAAGCGTCCCCGGATTGAGGAGGCGCTGAGGGACCTTCGTGACAGTGGCGCTTTGGGCGCCCAGATGACGGGGAGCGGGTCGGTGGTTTTCGGCATTTATCCCAATGCGTACCGCTGCCGGGAGGCGCTGGCGGTTATCCAGGCAAAATATCCCAATGCCCGCGCCATGCATACGGCGGACTCCGGCATCGAAATCGTAGAGGAGGAGTGAATGGCCACAGTCAAACGGCTTCTCGGCCGAATCGTTAACAATGATTACATGTTTACGATCCTGACCAAGATTTTTGCGGTCATGATCGGGCTGATTGCCTCCAGTTATTCCAACCGTTTTCTGGGACCACAGCTGAAAGGGGAGCTGGGCCGGATCAGTTCCCTCCTCTCCGTGGTGGCTGTTACGGCCAATTTCGGACTGTACCAGCCGTATCCCTACTATAAGCGGCAGCAGATTCCGGATGTGCTGGACCGGTTCCTGCGCATCTTTGCCCTGCAGTTTGTCATCTACATGGGCATCGGCATTGCCTCGTCCTTCTTTACGGACAGCTTTGCCATCATGGCCGTCTGTCTCCTGGCGCCGATTCAGGTGCTGGCCAATCAGCTGAGTTTCATGATTATGGTGGAGGATGTCAAGTTTAAAAACGTCATCTTCTTCACGGCCAGGATTACCAATACCGTGATCACCATTCTGGCTTTCTATACCATGAAACGGACCATTCTGGTGTCCCTGGCACTGGTGGTCATCGGGGATGTCATTACCATCGTCATGGCGCTGATCCGGCTGGGCAGGTTGCCCAATCCGTTCCGCGCGGACCTGGCTTTTGCGGCAAAGATCATTCCCTTCGGCATTGTCAGTATGATCACCACCCTCATGCTGACGCTCAATTACCGGGTGGATACCCTCATGATGGGATATGTCTTCCATGTCCCGGATGTGGAAATCGGGTACTATACGCTGGGCGTGTCTGTATCCGAGTACGGCTGGCTGATTCCGGATGCCTTCCGGGAGGTGCTGTTCTCCCGAACCTCCGTGGATGATGCGGTGGATGAGGTGACCATGAGTCTCAAGGTCAACTTTTACCTGACGGCCATCATGACTCTGGGCATTCTCCTCCTGGGACGCCCGGTCATCTACCTTCTGGCCGGCCGCGAATACATGCCCGCCTATTCCGTCACCGTCCTCCTGGTCGCCGGCATCCTGCCCATGAGCTGGTTCAAGATCATCGGCACGCTGCTCCTGGCCCAGGGAAAAAAGGGTGTCTATCTGGGCATGCTGTCGGTCTCCGTGGTGGTCAACATCATCTGCAATGCCTTTACCATTCCCCTGTGGGGAAAGATGGGTGCGGCGCTTGCCTCAGTCATTTCGTACCTGGTCACCGGCCTTCTGTTCCTGGCGTATTACCTTCGCATGTACCAGTTGCCGGTATCCAGTGTGTTTATTCTCAGTTCGGGCGAACGAAAGCGCCTGAAGACCAAACTGGACCATGTCCGGGCACGGTTCAGGCACTGATGTGCCCCATAACCTGAAATTCCCGAACCGCTGCGTGCCCCACCCGGGGCAACAGAGGGGCGGGCCCGGTGCGCCACACCGGTATGTCAAAGTCGCGCTCCTGTTAATCATACGGTGCCGAAAGCCAAAGTGAAATTTGAGGAGGAACGTTTTAAATGGAAGTCAAGGAGCTTAACAAGGGAAAAGAAGCTTACAAACAGATGTCTGAATGTTGTGACCAGCTGGTAGCCAGCGGCAACTGGCAGCGGGTGGGGAAGAGCGATATCCGTCTGTTTCTGGATATGTACGTGCAGGCGCTTCTGCTGAAACTGGCCATGGCCGGAGGGACGCCGGACCGTTCGCTGCTGGTGTATATTGCCACGGTTCCCAGCCGTGATATTCTGCAGATCGGGAAGGCCACGCCGGAGCAGGCACTGAACATCGGGTTCAAGAACCGTTCCTTCGCGGAGGGAACGCCCCTGCTGCTGCGCTGCTGCCAGGCAATGGATGACAAGGACGGAACGAACTCCGCCCAGAAGTTTGTGGACGCTCTCAGCCGTCTCCTGTACGCGGCGGCCGAAGTGGACGGCGATCTGGATGGCAAGGAACTGCAGTTCATCACCTCCTATGCGGGAGCCCTGCGGACCTTCCTTCTGACCCGGGCGGCGGGACGGCACGCGGGCACCCAGGAACAGATCCGCGTGGATGTGCCCGGCGGCACGAAACAGGCAGAGAGCAAACAGACGGAGGGTGCCAAAAAGTCGGAACCGGAGGAGAAGACGGCGGATGAACTGGTGGCGGAGCTGGACAGCCTCATTGGCCTGAACGGCGTGAAAAAGGAAGTCCATACGCTGATTAACCTGATCAAGGTTCGGAAGATGCGGGAAGAGCATGATCTCAAGGTCATGGATATGTCCTTCCACATGGTCTTCACCGGCAACCCCGGTACCGGCAAAACCACTGTGGCCCGGCTGGTGGCCAAGATTTACAAGCAGCTGGGCTTCCTCAGCCAGGGTCAGCTGATTGAAACGGACCGGAGCGGTCTGGTGGCCGGTTATGTGGGACAGACCGCCGGGAAGGTGACCGAGGTGGTCAACAGCGCCATCGGCGGCATTCTGTTTATTGATGAGGCCTACGCGCTGGCACGCAAGGGGATGGACAATGACTTCGGTCATGAGGCCATTGATACCCTGGTGAAACTCATGGAGGACCATCGGGATGATCTGGTGGTCATCGTTGCCGGTTATACTGACCTGATGCACGATTTCCTGACCAGCAACCCCGGCCTGATTTCCCGTTTCAACAAGTACATTGATTTCCCGGATTACACGGACGAGGAGCTGATGGGCATCCTGGAAATGAATGCCAAGAAGCAGGGGTATAAAGTCTCCGAGGAGGCCCAGCAGGTCATTCGCGATATGCTGAAGAGCATGACCATCAGCGACCGCATGGACTTCGGCAATGCCCGCGGAATTCGCAATACCCTTGAAAAACTGGTCCAGGAGCAGGCAAACCGGCTGGCAAAGACCGAAGAGAAGATCACCAGGGAGATGCTGCAGGAACTGACGGAGGCGGATGCCAAAGCGGCCCTGTACGGGGAACAGGTTTCGGACGATGCTCAGGCGGAGGCGGATGATAAGGCCGCCAAACTGGGCGAGCAGGCCGGTGCCCAGGCGGACACGTCTTCCGGCGAGCAGACCGGAGATCCGGCTGTGCCGTCCGGGGAGCAGACAGACACGCCCGAAGCGACCACGCCTGAGGAGCCGGATTCATGTCAGTAATTCTCTCCTGTGAAAATGTCGTGAAGCGCTTCACCCTCAAGCCTGTGCTGGAGGGGATCACCTGCTATATTGAGGAAAGTGCCCGGATTGGTATCGTGGGAATCAACGGAACCGGGAAAAGCACCTTTCTGAAGATTGCGGCGGGACTGGAGGAAGCGGACGGGGGAACGATCCAGCGCCGAAGCGGACTGACCGTTGCCTATCTGCCGCAGATGCCGGACTATCGGGAACACCGGCCGGCGTGGGAACAGGTCCTCCTGGAGGCGCCCAGAAACGCCGGAACGATAGAGCGGTACGAGGCTGTGTCCGCCCTGATGCAGATGGGCATTTCGGACGCGGACACGGATGTGGCGACCCTGTCGGGCGGGCAGAAAAAGCGGGTGGCCATGGCGGCGGCCCTGATCCGGCCCGTGGATCTCCTGATTCTGGATGAGCCCACCAACCATCTGGATGCCGCAACGGTTCAGCAGCTGGAGGAACGCCTTTCCGGTGTTCGTGGCGCCATCCTGATGGTCACCCATGACCGCTATTTCCTTGACCGGATCTGCAACGTGATTTACGAACTGGATAAGGGTCACCTGTATATCCACGAGGGAAACTATTCGGTCTATCTGGAGGAGAAGGCGGCACGGCTTGAAAATGAAAATGCCCAGGCGAGAAAGCGCTCCGCCATTCTGCGGCGGGAACTGGAATGGATTCGCCGGGGCGCTCAGGCCCGGAGCACCAAACAGAAGGCACGTATTGAACGATTCGAGGCCCTGTCCGGGATGCGCGGTCCCCAGCGGGACGCGCAGCTGAGTCTGGAAAGCGTGAGTCGCCGGCTGGGCCGGAAGATCATTGAATGCGAGGGCATTGCCCTTACCCTGGGCGGACAGAGGCTTTTTGAGGACTTTACATATACGGTGCTGCGGGATGAGCGGATGGCGATTGTTGGTCCGAACGGATGCGGGAAGACCTCGCTGCTTTCCGTTCTCGTGGGCGAGCGCCTGCCGGACGCCGGAACGGTGACCCTGGGGGATACGGTGAAGATCGGCTATTTCCGCCAGGAATTCCCGGAGATTCCGGAGAATGTCCGGGTGATTGATTACCTGCGGGGAATCGCGGAATACGTGGAAACCCGGGAGGGACGCCTGTCCGCCTCACAGATGCTGGAACGCTTCCTGTTTCCGATGGATGTGCAGCTGACCCCGGTTTCCCGTCTGTCCGGCGGGGAAAGACGACGGCTGTATCTGTGCGGTATCCTGATGGAAGCCCCCAATGTGCTGATCCTGGATGAACCTACCAATGATCTGGATATCAGTACGCTGGAGGTGCTTGAAAACTACCTGGAGGATTTTGAAGGGGCAGTTCTGACGGTTTCTCATGACCGTTACTTTGTCGACCGGGTGACGAACCGGCTGTTTGCCTTTGAGGACGGAGGGATCTATCAGTACGTCTGCTCCTTCTCGGACTATCTGGATGCGATGGCGCAGGCCGCGGAGGAAAAGAAAAAACCGGCGGAAACAGATGAGCCGGTCCGGCGGAAGCGGGAGCATCAGCGGGAACTTCGGATGACCTTCCGGGAAGCACAGGATTACAGGGAAATTGACGGACGACTGGCTGCGCTCAATGCCCGGGTGGAGGAACTTGACCGGGAAATGGCCGAGAACGCCTCCGATTATGTCCGGCTGACGGAACTGGCAGCAGAAAAGGAAAAGGTGGCGGCGGAACTCGAGGCTGCCGAGGAGAGATGGCTCTATCTGACGGATCTGGCGGAACGCATTGAGAGCATGAAGAACGCGTAGGCCAGGGGAAAAGTGCCCGGTCAATGCGCAGACGATGGGCTTTTTCCCGGCTGAAATCGGGTCTTCCGGCGAGTTTGTTACGAAAATGTTAAATCTCAGGGAATTCGTTGACAGCCTGTTATACCATTGATATAATGACTACTGTCAACAAGGCAAAAAGCCTGGAGTGTTCGTTAGTTGCTTAGTTTTCTCCTACATTTTCATAACTGGAGTCCGGAGTCGATTTTGCGGATGTCATGCCCCCGTTTTTAACGCCAGGGGACGGCAGAAGCATAGCGCAGGGCACCGACCTGCCGAGACGGTGGGTGGAAAAATAGCAGCAGCGGCATTTCGGGTTTTTATTTAAAAAATAAGACTGCGCATAGCAGTCTTTTTTCTGTATATGTGAATTACGGGTACAGCGGAAGGATACGGCCCAAATCAGGGGGAGCCCTGAAAAGCAACGGCGTCCAGCGTTTCGCCTGGCGCTGCTGCCGTATTCGCTGGTATTGAGCAGGCAGCGCCTGTCTATCTGTTGAATTCTCGTCTTATTCGCGCCAGTTTTCGATTTTACAGGTGTATCTCCGCTGGCCTGCGGGCGCGTCCCTGTCATAGCTGATGCCAACCAGCAGGATATCCCCTTCGTATCCCTCCGGAACTGCCGGAATCTTGTTTTGCCGGATCTGCTCCATCACAGCATTTGCAGACCGATTCCATTTCGGTTCAATGACCAGTGCGGGAACCGACTCGCCCGGCCTGGGCAGATACACAAGGTCCGCACAGCCCTGATCGTTGGGCAGTTCTTCCATCCTCATGTAGTGATCCTGATAGCCGAAATATGCAAGCCGGATCACGGCGCGGAGTGCGTTTTCGTTGTTCGCGTTCAGGGAAGGGTCTGCCTCGAGATGCACCTTCTCAATTTGTGCTGCGACCGCCTCCGTGTTCATATGGATCGTGTCCAGGATGAGTTGATCGCTCTCCCGGACGCGCTTCATCATCTCGGGATGTTTATTCTGTCGGACGGTTCGTGAGAATTCAAGCCGGATTTCTTCATTCGGAATACGAACCGTCCCTGTACGCTCATCATAGGCAAGGTATCCCAAATGGGCAAGCAGTGTAAGCACATCGTCCTGATTCCTGAGTGTGGTCAGATCGTTTTCAAATCCGCTGATATCTACAGGGATTTCGGAGCCACCGATGAGATGCGCCATAGTTTGCTCCAGTCCGCATTCAATTCCTGAGATGAAGTGCAGCAAACTCGCAGCGGCAGAGGTTCCCGTCCAATACGGACGGAAGCGGTTGTTTCGCACGGCCTTCCTCACGGAGTATGGATTGTAGACAGAGCCGAAGCCACCTGAAGCGTATCCGTCGTACTACTGCTTCATAAGGCCAAAGTCATGATGATACTCCTTGCACAGCATGGCCACTTCTCTTTCTGTGCATCCAACATACTCTGCGAACCTGAGCGGACAGAGCATCGTAAATTCACTGAAATCAGAGATTGCGGACTGTGAACCGTCCTTTTTGATGGGCAGAATGCCGGTCATGTAAGCCGCAGCGAAAACACGGGAAGTCACTCCGCTGTTTTTGAACAGAGAGCGTAAAAACTTCAGATACGGAACCTGGATTTCCGGCTGTTCACGGATCGGCGCATCCCATTCATCGATGATCATGATGAATGGATTCCCGGTGTTCCTGACGGCATCCATCAGCGCCGTTGGAAGGTCCGTTTCGGCTTTGATTTCCGGATAGGTTTCCTTCAGCTCTTCCGTAATCCGCTCATGAATAAATGGAACGATTCTCCGGTAATTGTCGGTAACGGGGGTGATTCCACTCATGTCAATATAGAGTACATCATACCGGTTGAGATGTGTCCTGTAACTTTCCGACCTGGAAATGGCTTTATTATCAAACAGACTGCTTGAATCGCATGTCTTGTCATAGTAGGCGCAGAGCATCTGTGCGGCGAAGGATTTACCGAATCTTCGCGGACGGGTGATGCAAATCAGATGATTGGATGTTCCGATTGTCTCGTTGATCAGAGCGATCATTCCGGTCTTGTCAACGTACAGTCCTCTGCAGATGTCTTCAAATCCACTGTTCCCCGGATTCAGGAAAGTCCCCATTCCGTTCACCTCCGATAGCTGGCACGCATAGCGTACCATGATTTAAAGGTGGAGACAGGAATAATCTGTTCGTATGCCCGGTTAAGGAACATGACGCGGCATCTGGTTCCATAAGGATATGCCCGGGAGCATTGCCTGCAGCGGATCCTCTTTTGATTTTCTGACCAGGAAGGAGAATGTGCGTATGGAGGTTTGTTTCGGGAATCCGGCTGATATAGATCGCTGGATGCACCTTGTGGACGAGGTGAGGGAAAACTTCCCGGGCCTTGAAACGGAAAAGGATCGGGATATGCACCGGCTGACGGTGCTGAAGTTTATGGAAAAGCGGCAGGCGCTGTGCGCGAAATCCGATGATCGGATTCAGGGTGTACTGCTGTTTTCAAGAAAGCGAAACAGGATCTGCTGTCTGGCGGTTTCCCCCGAATCCCGGCGACACGGAATTGCCTCGGGACTTCTTGAAACGGCTCTAGGTGAACTGGACAGGTGCAGAGACATTACGGTCTCCACCTTCCGTGAGGATGATGAAAAGGGAACAGCCGCCCGGGCTTTGTACAGAAAATTCGGTTTTGTCGGGGCCGAACTGACAGAGGAGTTCGGCTATCCGAATCAGGTGTTTGTCCTGCGGGGGACACCGGGGAAGATCGAATTCAGGAAAGCCGGCCTGTCCGATGCAGAGTTGCTCATTGAGATTTACAATTCCGCTTTTTCCGACGACTATATCCGGTACGGCACATGTCCTGCATACGGGAAAACGAAAGAAATGATGGAGCGGTCCATAGTGAATTACCCCAAATTCCTGATCCTGTATAACGGCAGACCGGTTGGCAGTGTTTCCTGCAGGGAGACAGAGTCGGGAATGTATGAGATCGGCTGCTTATGCGTGATTCCGGAGTATCAGGGCAAAGGGATCGGAACAGCGGCAATGGAATTCATCAAAGGACATTACCAGAACTGGAAAAGGATAACCCTGGTAACGCCGGCAGATAAGACAGAAAACGTCAGATTCTACACGGAGAAAGGTGGATTTGGCATACAGTCCTTTGAAATGGATGGGTGTGTGAAGGTAGCCCGGTTCATTCTGGAGAGGACAGGAAGGCAGGCAGTGGATACCCGAATCAGCGCAAGCAAAGAACAGGAAGAACGACTGGCCGATTAACAGGCCAAAATTGATGCCCTGCGGGAACGGATAATAAGTGAGCAGTGACGGTACAGAAACCGACTGCTTTCTTTAAAAAGCTTTATGAACGAAAAAAGGAGCGACAGCAAAATGAATGTTACGATAATTCCATTAGTGCATGATTATAAAGGACGAATCCTCAGAGAGGATTGCATGGAAATTGCCAGGAAGATTCTTGAACCATGGAATCTTGAAATGGTAACAGGATTCAGTCCAATGTATGGGGCAGTACAGTATTCTGTACACAATGTACATGAAAAGAAGAATTCAAATCCGAAATACAATACCAATATCGAATTCATAATCTGTACAGACAAAAAACGTAAAATTGTTTATGATACTTTCAGTGAATATTGTCCTGTGTTTGAAGAAGACTTTGATTTCAATACAGATCGGCTTTATGATCAGAATGACTATGATGAGCTTGAAAAGAAATGGGTGACACTTTTGGATGCCATTACTCTGCCTGAAAAAGGGTAGACTACTGCTCAACCTCTGCCATATCAGGAAATCCAGTGTATTAAAGCCGACAGTTAACACGGAAGGCCAAGGCTGAAGGTGTTGAGAAAAAAATAGTCACCAAAGATGATTTGTCATCGCTGATGAAGCTTTTTAAACAGGAGATCACCAGTGAAGAAGTGCTGATTTCCGGATGGTCAGCCTTTTAAAGCTTCTGTTGCCTATCAGCAGATTTATGGAAACGCAAAAAGAAGATTTTCATTGTTGATGGTTATCGTGGTGGTAAAACATATACCAGACTTGGCGTGGATTTTGAAAGCATCAATCCGTCAGGCAGCGGGTTTTGGCTAAAGGTTTTTCATGCTTATACCGACAGTGCAGTGCGCAGGATAGACAAGCGGATTATCCAGAGAGCTTCTCTGATCTGATCGCATGGGAATTGTTATTTCGGACAAATTCCAGTTTGTCGGGATAAAAGAATGCCGACGGGGTAAAGCCCTTGGTGGATTTCCTGTGAGCGGCGAAAAATGAGCAGGAAGTCCGGGCAGACCTATCCTGCCGGAGGGAACCGATCGGTTTTGATACACCTCTACAGATGTGGTGTTCACATTTGAGCGGAGGGCATGAATCGTGAAAAGGTATGACCGAAGGGAAAACAAATCTGGATTTGGAGAAGAAACGTTCTATGAAAACGGTTGTTATACATGGACAGAGTCATAAAGGCTCCACCTATCATATTGCGCACGAACTGGCTGAAAAAATCGGAGGAGAAATCGCGGAGTTTTTTCTGCCACGGGATTTCGGGGAATTCTGCGTAGGATGTACGGCCTGCTTTATGCGCTCAGAAAAGCTGTGTCCTCATTATGAAGCGTTGGCACCGATTACACAGAAGATGGATGAGGCGGATGTCATTATCCTTGCAAGTCCTGTATATGTCTACCATGCAACAGGATCCATGAAAGCATTCCTTGATCATTATGGATTTCAGTGGATGGTGCATCGCCCGAAGGAATCGATGTATAAAAAGCAGGGAGTATGCATTGCAACAGCGGCGGGAGGCGGAGTCAGTTCAACACTCAAA
>JAFUBF010000235.1 GCA_017460325.1 Clostridia bacterium
GTCTTACTCCAGGCAAATTCCGCAATCCGGATGACCTCAATCCCGCTTTCAAGCATCCGCCGAATGTCCGCTTCCCACATGGACTCCGGCCAGTGTTCAGGATAATAGCAGGTTCCAAGAACCAGACGTTTTCCGTCCAGAATTGTTGACATGTTTTCCTCCTTTTATGGTGCTTTGGCTTTCGGCACCGTATGACTGACAGGAAACATTATCTGACAAACCGGTGCAGAGCACCGGGTCAGCTCCCTTCCTGTTGCCCTGGTTTTCGGCACTGTCTGGTAGTCAGGGAATTCTGATAAACCGGTTAGAGCACCGGGCATTTTCCAGGGCATTGTTCCGTCATCTGTCAACGCTGACTTCCATTTTGACAAAACTGTCGCGCTGCGACAGAGGACCGGCGCAGGGTCCTGTTCCGATTTCGTCGGTGGTGACGCCATCGCAGCGCGACCGGATCCTGACAGGGTTACTCTTTGACAGCACCCGCCGTCAGGCCACTCATGAAATACTTGGATGCGCAGAGGAAGAAGATCAGCAGCGGCAGCACCGCACAGGTACTGGCCAGCATCAGGGCACCGTAGTCCGTTCCGCGGTCACCGACCATGGTCTTGAGCAGCAGCGGCAGCGTGTAGAATTTCTGACGCTTGAGGACGAGGAGTGCCTGTGTGAATTCATTCCACTGATTGACAAAGTTCATAATGCCCAGGGAGGCATAGGCCGGGAGCAGGATGGGCGCAATGATCCGGAAGAAGATGGTCCACTCGCTGCATCCGTCGATCCGTGCCGCTTCCATCAGGGACTTGGGCACATTGTTCTGGCAGTACTGCCGCATCCAGAATACGCCGAATGCGTTGGCACAGCCCGGGATGATCAGGGCAAGGAAGCCGGCCGATGTCCGGTCGGAGATCCACCCAATCTTACTCATCATGATGTACCAGGGAATCATTCCTGCCGTGGCCGGGACCATCATGGTCGCCAGCAGGATCCGGAACAGGGCTTTTTTCCCGGGGAAATCATAAATGGAGAAGGCATAACCGCCCATGGAACAGAACAGCAGTGCCAGGACCACATAGCTGATGGTGACCGTGCAGCTGTTCTGGAAGGCCCTCAGAAGATTGACCGACTTGTTCATGTTCGTGAAGTTCTTCATGAGGTTGCTGCCAAACCACAGTCGCGGCGGGAACGAATAGATCTCGTTGGTCTTGAGTGTCGACATGACGAACATCTCATAGAACGGGAACAGCATGATGAGGGCAACGACGATCAGAACGAAATACAGCGCCACCTTCTTCCCCGTTACACCAAACCGCGAGAGAATAAACAGGATCAGGAAAAAACCGGCAATGAGCAGAAGCAACGTCTTCATTTCACTTTGCCCCCTTTCCCGGCACCCGGATCCTTCTCTTCCGTAACCTTGTTGAGGCCGGTGGAAATGAGGATGATCATCAGGGTGATGACATAGGCAACAGCGGAGGCATAACCGTAGAGGTTGCCGCCCTGCGGCGCCTTGTTGAGCAGATAGATCATCAGGGTGAGCGCACCGTTGTTGGTGCCGCCCGTCCAGCTGTTTCCGGTCAGCACGAAGGGCTCCGTGAACAGGTTGAACATACCGATGGTCGACTGAATCAGGGTAAAGAGAATGATGGGTTTGAGAAGCGGAATGAGGATCTTGAAAATCACATCCACATGGGTCGCCCCGTCAATGGATGCCGCCTCGTAGATATCATTGCTGATTCCCTGCATGCCGGCCAGATAGATGACCATGTTCCAGCCGATCCATTTCCAGGAGAACATGACGATGACCGCCACCTTGATCAGGGAACCATCACCGCCCAGCCAGTTGATGGGCTGTTCGCCAAACAGGCTCAGGAAGTAGTTAATGACACCGTAGTTATAGCCGAACATGCTCGAGAAAATGACCGTGACCGCCACGGCACTGGTCACCATGGGCATGAAATAAATCGTCTTGAAAATATTCTCGCCGCGAACCAGTCTGGAATTCAGAATATACGCCAGAACCAGGCCGCCCAGCAGAATGGGAATATGTGCGATGATTCCAATAAACAGGGTATTCTGAAGCGCTTTCCAGAACAGCGGGTCCTTCAGCAGGTTTCCGTAGTTCTGAACGCCGATAAAGTGCATGTCGCTGAGGCCGTCCCAGCGGAAAAAGCTGAGGGCAAACCCGAAGACCATGGGAAAGAGATTGAACACCAGGAACAGAACATAAAACGGCGCAATATACGCATAAGCCACGCGATTCTCATAAAGAATCCGACCCAGGCTCTTTTTCTTAGGGGCACGAACAGCGCCGGCGGGTTTATCCACCTGTTTCACCTCCATAAGACTGGTAAAGATCGGATGTTGTCGGAAACGTCAAATGCCGGCCATAGCCCTGACTGGGAAGAAGGAGACCGGCGGAACCGGCCTCCTTCTTTTAAATCCGTCCAGGACTCAGGAATGGCGGTTACTCCTTCCAGACGCCTGCATCTTTCAGATTCTGGATCTGCTGGAGCTTCAGTTCGGCACAGGCAACTTCGATGTCCTTGCCAAGACGCTCGCGGATCTGCTCAGCGGTCTCGCCGGCCTCAGCGCCTGCGTTAAAGGCACTGTAGATGTATCCCTCAGCAGTGGTATCCATGATCGTGTTGTAAACAGCGGGCACCTCACCGGCGATCTTGGCCGCCAGTGCATTGGGCGCCTGTCCGCCGAAATACGGATCGCCATCGGTGTAGAGCTCGGGAGCTGCCGACCAGGCAGGCTCATAGGCCGGGAAGTAGTCAACCGCGGCAAACATGTCGTTCTGACCCTTGGTGGTGCACAGCATATAGGTGAGGAACGCCCATGCGGCTTCCTTTTCCTTGCTCTGCTCCGGGATGACCAGGAAAGAACCGCCCCAGTTGGTGGCAGGCATTCCGGCCGGCAGAGCGGTAGCACGCCAGTGTCCGGCGCCATCCGGATCGATATCGGTCTTCAGGAATCCGGAGAACCAGGAACCCGCTGCCACGCTGACGCAGGTGCCGGCCTCATAGGCGGCATATGCTTCGCTTGACCACATGTCCACATTCATATCCCAGCCGTTCTTGCGGATCTCAAGACAGGCGTTCAGGCAGTCGATGTCGCCCGGGCGCTCGAGAACCAGGTTGAGATTCTCATCATAGTAGTCGCGGTTGATGAACAGCCACTGATACGGATAGGCAGCAGAGGGCAGGAACCAGCGCTTGCCGGGGATGGAAACCTTCTCGGCAACCTCAAGAACGCCTTCCCAGGTGCTCATGAGCTTGGTTACCTCTTCAGGATCGGTGGGGAGACCAACCTCTTCAAACACGTCGGAACGATAGTAGTAGAGCGTCGGGCCAAGGTCCCACGGGATCGCGACCATGCGCGTTCCGTCATCGCTGATGGCCTGGTTCCACTTGAAGGGGCCAAAGTCATCCTTGTAATCCTGTGCACCCAGGGTGTTGAGGTCCGTCAGGGCGAGGGAATTCTTGTACTGTGCGATGTAAGCACCCTCAACCATGGCCACATCCGGTGCGCCGGAGCCGGCAGCCAGAGAGGTCTGCAGGGCCTGATGATGGGCGGTGGTATCGGTGAAGACCAGTTCCACTTCGATGTTCGGATACATCTCGTTGAATCCGGCCATGGCTGCCTTAAAGGCATCATCGCCGGAGGGCCAGCCGCCGACTTCGATATAGCCGGAGATGTCCTTGTTCACCGGTCCCTCGGCAAAGGCGCTCAGGGATAGCAGAGCCA
>JAFUBF010000236.1 GCA_017460325.1 Clostridia bacterium
CCTTTGAGAGTCCTTTTTTATTGCCCGGGGCTGGGACTCCTGATCCCAAATTCCTCAGGGAGAAAACGGGGACAGACATTTTCTGTTGTGCAGATAACGGAGGCTGCCAGCCTTGCCCCGATTTCACACGCTTCCCGGAGCGATTTGTGATAGGTAAGCCCGATGGTTACACCGGAAAAGAACGCATCTCCCGCACCTGTTGTATCGATTACATGGACATCCCAGGCCGGACAGAAGCCGCACTCCGACAATCCATCTGTATAAACAGCCCCTGCTTCACCCATTGTCACAATCAGCTTTCTGATCTGGGCCTTACGCACTCTTTCAGGAAGAATCTCCATCATTTCCTTCGGTGTTCTGTGACTGTAATCCTCCGAAAACAGAATTCCGACTTCCTGCTGATTGCACACGAAACAGTCAACAGACTTGAGCAGATCACGGCGTTCAACGGCAATCGACATATTGGAAACCACCGCATAGATGGCCTTATGATACTTTGCACCATAGGCAAAAACCCGCTTGAGGATGTCCTTGTCCATATCGATTTCAACGGCAATGCTGTCACAGTCTGCAAAGATTTCATCGCCTTTTTCATCCAGTATGTCGCAGATGGCGGACAGATCCGGCCGTTTTGAAATCGAGGCGATGACATCCCCGTCATTGTTGAATATGGCAAGCCATGTTCCCAGACCGTCAGGGACCGTTCTCATATACGATGTGTTGACTTTATGATTGTTCAGCTTTCGGATCACATCCGCACCCGTACCGCTTTCATCAACCAGGCTGACGAATGTCGGCCTCAGTTCAACATTTGCAATATCCTCCACAATATTGCGGGAAACGCCTCCGTGTACCTGTTCCGTCCGGCCGACATTCCGTCCGCCCGGAATATACGAGGTCATGGGATATCCCTTGATATCCACAAATACGGCTCCGATTACAACAAGTCCCATATGCTTTAACCTTTCATGTTTCAGGATTATCCGGCACTGGATTCAATGGACTGATACATCTTTTCACGAACTGCAAAGTAATAGGCAAATTCCCAGACGGCCATAACCAGCCATCCGATAAAGCAGGCAAACGCCTCACCGGTTATGCCGATACGGGGGACAAGGAAAAAGACGAAAACGGTTCGAATGGAAATCTGGAGAACGGTGGAAAACAGAACAATCCGCATCCGTGTCATGCCTCTGAAAAAGCCCTGAATTGAATTCGTTATGCAGGGCATGATAAAGAACCAGGCTTTCACGGAAAGGTAGGAGGTTCCCATGCGGATCATTTCATCCGCCTTATCCGGTGTAAGTGCGCTGATCATGCTTCGCCTAAACAGAAGCGTCAGCGAACAGATGATGGGGAAATAGGCTACCGCAATCAGAAGCCCCTTTCGAAACGTTTCCCGGCAGCGGTCCGGCCGGGCACCGCCACGGTTCTGCGCCGTACAGGTCATAATGGCAGATCCGATACTCTGGGCCGGAATGCAGGCAAAGTCATCGATTCGGCATACGGCGTTGAACGCACCGATGGCCAGTACTCCCTGTGCATTGATGACGGACTGAATCAGAACTTTCCCGATTGGCTGCGCAGACTGCTGAAGAGCGGTCAGTGAACCGATGGAAAGGGTTTCCCTGAGAAGGGCGGGATCCATGCGAAGATCGGCACGGGTAAGTCGCAGAATGGGCATCCGACGGGAAATGAGAATGACCTGAGTCAAAACCGATACCAGCTGGGAAAGGACCGTTGCGAAAGCCGCGCCGAATACCCCCATATGAAGAACGGCAACAAAAAGCAGGTCAAGCAGAATATTGAGTATACAGGAAACGGACAGCGAAATCAGCGGTGTTCTGGAATCTCCCAGACTCCTCATGGCAGCAGCCAGCAGATTGTACAGGAAGGTCAGAAGAAAGCCGAAGAACATAACGCGAAGATAAACGCCGGCCTCCGGCAGGATAACCTCCGGTGTATGAATTGCCCGGAGAATCGCGTTGGAAAAAACAAATCCCAGGAGAAAAACGATCAGTGAACAGAAAATACTGAAAAGGAGACTGGTAGCAAATTCCCGTCTCACTTTCTCTGTATCATTCGCACCGTAAAACCGGCTCATCAGAACAGAGGCCCCCATACTCAGCCCGGACACGCCCAGGACGATAATGGTCATAATCGGGTTTGACGTGCTGACCGCTGCCAGCGCATTCTCTCCGAGACATTTCCCGATAATCATGGAATCCACTGCATTATAGGTCAGCTGAAGCAGATTCCCCAGGATCATGGGAATGGCATAGCGAATCAGATGAAGGGGAATGGATCCCTGCGTCATTTTCTGCATACGGTTCAGTGTTTTCCTTTCCGGGCATTCTCAGTCACAAAGTACTGATACGGGACCAGGCCATTATACCATCGCCGGTGTGAAAAAGGAAGGACCGAATGACCATTCTCCGCGCCTCTCCGCCGGTGTGTTCCTTTCCTCCGGCGTATCTCGCCGGAGGCCAAACAACCGCTTGAGTTCTGTCCGGCCCTGTGATACAATCCGCGAAGAATCCCCCTGACCGGTACCGTAACAGGGAAAGAGGGGTTATACCAAGACTTTGGAATCAGAGGAAAAACGTATGGAAAAACTGTTGTATGGCGTCGCGTATTACGATGAATATATGCCCTTTGACCGTCTTTATGAGGATATCCGGATGATGCAGGCGGCCGGCATTAATGTGGTTCGAATCGGGGAGAGCACATGGAGCACCATGGAACCTCAGCCGGGCGTATTCGATACCTCTCACCTGACCCGGGTGATTGAAGCCATGCAGGCGGCCGGTATTTCCGTTATACTCGGTACACCGACGTATGCCATTCCTTCCTGGCTGGCACGCGCCTATCCGGAAATCCTCGCTGTAACCGAAAAGGGAAAGGAACTGTACGGACGCCGTCAGAACATGGATATCACGCATCCGGCATACCTGTTCCATGCGGAGCGGATTATACGGAAAATGATGGAAACCTGCGCACATTATGCCAATGTCATCGGTGTCCAGCTGGATAATGAAACCAAGGCATACGGCACCTCCGGTCCAAATGTTCAGCAGGGTTTTGTCCGTTATCTGAAAAAGAAATTCAACAATGATACCGACGCTTTAAACAAAGCTTTCGGTCTTGATTACTGGAGCAACCGGATTGATGCATGGGAAGATGTGCCGGATGTCCGCGGGACGATCAACGGTAGTTTCAGCGCGGAATTCAGGCGTTATCTTCGCCATGTCGCAGCCGATTTTCTGATGTGGCAGCGCAGAATTGTAGAACCCTATCTCCGGGAGGATCAGTTTATCACCCATAATACGGACCTGAGCTGGGCAGGCTATTCCTACGGTCTCAACGGTGAGGTGGACGTGTTTGAGGATGCTAAGGCGACAACGGTACTGGGGGTGGATATCTATCATCCCTCACGATCCGGACTGACCGGAATGGAAATCGCTTTCGGCGGAGATCTGACCCGTTCTGCCGGAAAGGGAAATTATCTGGTTCTGGAAACAGAGGCTCAGGGATTTCCGGAATGGATGCCTTATGAAGGGCAGCTTCGCCTGCAGGCCTTCTCACATCTGGCAGGCGGTGCCGAAATGGTTGAATACTGGCACTGGCATTCCACCCACAACAGTTTTGAAACCTACTGGAAAGGACTGCTTTCACAGGACTTCGGGGAGAACGAAACCTACCGGGCAGCAAAAGGAATCGGAAAGGAATTCCGCGAGCTCAGGCCGCATCTCCTCGGTCTGCGTAAAACGAACCGCACGGCCATCCTTGTCAGCAATACGGCACTGACCGCCATCGACGCATTCCCGATTTCCGGTTATTCCGATCCATCCTTCCGGTATAATGACGTCCTGATGCGGATCTACCGTGTACTGTACGAGAACAATGTGGAATGCGACTTCCTGTTCCCGCAGAATGCCGCCGAACGGATGGGGGACTATGATCTGGTCATTATTCCCGCTCTGTATGCGGCCCCGGATGAGCTGCTTTGCCAGATCTGCCACTACGCCGAACAGGGCGGCCATGTTTTCATCACTTATAGGAGCGGATTTTCCGATGAGAACAACCGGGTCTGGCCGGACACTCAGCCGCATCGGCTGCGGGAGATCTGCGGGATCACTTACCAGCATTTTACCACTCCCGAGGATGTCGGGCTGCAGAGCGCAGATACCACCCTTGAGGGGAACGCGCAGCAATTCATGGAGTTACTGAATCCGTGTGCCGACACGGAAACGCTGATTCGTTACACGCATCCCGCCTATTCCCGATATCCGGCCGCTACCCGGCATTCCTGCGGAAAAGGATGTGCAACCTATCTCGGGTGTCAGCCGGATCCGGCCATGCTTTCCTGGATCATCCGGGATACCTGCCGGAACGCAGGCGTACTGAATTCCACCAATACCTTTCCGATTATTGAGCGCGGAGGAACCAATGCGCAGGGAAAACGGATTCTGTACATCTTCAATTACTCCGGAAAGGCACAGGTGGCGCACTGCCCCTCCGGAATGCGTGATCTGATTAACGGTTGCCTCAGCGCTGAGACCATCCCGGTTGATCCGTGGAATTTTGTCATCCTTGAGGAAGTTCTCTGAGAACGGGAAAAGCCGCATCTGACGCGGCTTTTCCCTGTACAGCCCCTGGTCCATCACTGAGGTCACCTATGCGGTATTTGGGCATCGCCGGTGTACCGCCTGACACGAAAAATATCACATGACCGTTCCAATCACCGTCGAAGAAACAGAATAAAAACCGAGGCGTTGACAAACGGCGGATTCTCTAATAGAATAGCGACGGATATCGAAACAATGTGCTCTATAACAACCTGGCGATTCCGGAAAGACAGGAGGTGTCTGAGTTGGATATGGAAAAACTGCCCCAGGAGATTCGGGAACATCTCACAGGTGACAGTGTTCACGATCTTGAATATCTTTCGCAGAAAGTGATCGAAACAGCAGATAACAGAGATCTGCTGGAGGACCTGTTCACTCTGATCACAGATCATCTCTCTCAGTCGCAGATGCTTCCTCTGTTTGAAAAATATATCGAAAAAAGTCTTGAACAGATTCGGTCCGCATATACAAACGCCTCTCATCTGAGAGATATCGGCCTCTTTGAGGAAGCGCTGGAGGAAATCGACGGGATTGTCCGGGAGATTATGCCGCTGAATGAACTGGCTCAGTCATCCGAATATGATATTCAGAGTTTCAATGAACCTTTTGAATATGATCTGTATGAAATGCTGGAGCCTTCGAAAAAAGTCCGCAATACACCGCTCCCGTGTGCCTGTCTGCTCTCTCTGCACGGTAGTCTTCTCCTGTCTCTCGAAAGAGTAGAGGAGGCGATTACATCCCTTGCGCTTGCTCTTACGTGGAATCCCGTCAGCCATGATGCCTCCATTCTGCTGGCCGAGGCCTACAAAATGAAAAACGACATGGACATGCTCTATACGCTGACCATAGACCGGTTTCGCACAGCCTTTTCAAAAGTACACATGGCTGAACTGTACTACAACCTGGGC
>JAFUBF010000237.1 GCA_017460325.1 Clostridia bacterium
AACGGTTGACATTACTGGCAGCCGCATTGGCAAGGGGATACCGTACCCTTTTGTAGCGAACGTACTCACTGCTGTAAACTGGTTTCCTTTTTGTTCTATAGCGGCGTGTGGCCTTACAGAATCGACTTTGCAACAGCCCTGACCAAGGGGGCAGTATGCCTTTTTTGAAAGGACGCAAAATAACGATATCTGAAATAGACTGATCATGCGAAATCCCTGTTTGGGGGATTTTTTATGTTGACAAATGCTATAATATGAGGTAGTGTGTAGTGGGATTTCCCACAAAGGGATATTCTACGAAGGAGGTCATGATTATGGAGGCAGTACGTACATACGATGCGAGACTGGATTCTAAGAAGAGACTGACTTTGCGCGGCGCTCTCTTCGAATATTACCATGTAACTGAGTTGGAAAGCGGATCTATCATGTTAGAGCCCAGGGAACTGACAGCGCCTTTTCAGATTTCCACCAAGTCACTTGAGATGATGGACAGTTCTGTCAGAAATTTGAAGAAAGGAATAATCTCTGAAGCAATTGATCTTTCAGAATTTGGGGATTGAACATGTTTACCATGCATTTGGGAATCCCTGAAATGAAAGCTTTGTGGGATGATCTGAAAGCAAAACATCAAGCGGGTATTTCCAGCAAAGACGAAGAGAAGCTCTACAGGAAACTGGGGAAAGCAATGAGGCTTATTTCCGATAATCCACGTCATCCTGGTCTCCACTCTCATGAAATCACTTCTCTTTCTGCCCGGTATGGGATGAAGGTGTGGGAATCATACCTTGAAAACAATACACCGGGAGCAGGAAGAGTGTTTTGGGTCTATGGACCAGAGAAAGGCGGCATAACGTTGATCGGCCTGGACCCTCATCCGGATGACAAATCAAATGCATACAAAAAGATAACGCTTTCTCAGACAGGGAAAGAAATACAGGAAGGCAATAAAAAGCTTACAAAACCCTAAGATGATTTCTTAACCATCGGTACATGTGAGACGATTGTGAAGGAAAGTTATCCCGAGGTACGGCTGATTTCCATCTGGGAGGTTATTCTGGCAGATCCGTCTTTTGACTACCCGGATTACGGGGGAAGGATGTGCTGGTTCAGTGCTGCAGACGGCCGGCGTAAAGGCCGATGGATATACGGATCCGCTGAAAGCGATTGAAGCGGCCCAATTGGCCCGCGAAAAGGGACGTCCCTATGCGCTGGCCTTCGTCACGCATCGGATGCAGACGGAGTACGGAAGGGATGTCATTGGCGCACTCCGCGCGGAGGAGGACGGGAAAACGGCGATCTTCCTGGTGAACGAACACAGCTGGGAGACCCTGGACAGTGACCTGACCCTCAGTCAGGTGGACCGCATCGTTACGCTGCCGCTCTACGCCGGCAACGTGGCCTGGACGATTCATCACGTGCTGAATGTCAGGGAAGGCCTGGCTGCCCTCAAGCCGGATGGGCACTGAGGTGCCGCAGAGACGGAGTCAGGCCGGATACGGAGAGGGGAACGTGCAGGGCATGTTCCTGAGAAGACAGACGGAAATCGGAATGGATGGCGGGAAACTGAGCGCCATCAGTTACCTGAAGGGCTTTTCCATTTTCACAATCGCGCTTCTGCATCTGATTCAGCGGATGTTGGCCGTGCCGGCCAGAGGGAAATCGCTGGCTCTGGCAGGGGGAACGGGCGTTCATGTCTTCTTCCTGTGCTCCGGGATCGGTCTTTATCTCAGTTATCTGAAAAGAAAAACCCCGTTCGCGGAATTCCTGAAAAGACGCCTGATGAAGATCTATGTTCCCTATATCCTGGTGGTTCTGCTTTCGTTCTTCGTTCCGTGGATGTACAATAGCGATGACCGCCTGGCGGCGCTGCTGAGTCATGTGTTTCTCTACAAGATGTTCATCCCCCGGTACAATGAGAGTTTCGGCGCACAGCTGTGGTTTGTCTCGACCATCATCCAGCTTTATCTGCTGTTCATTCCCATGTGTCGGCTGAAAGAAAAGGTCGGGGGCAGGGTGTTTCTTTCGATTTTCATGCTGATCAGCGTCCTCTGGTGGATCCTCTGTGCGGCCACAGGGGTATCCGAGGTGAGAGTCTTCAAGAGCTTCTGCCTTCAGTACATCTGGGAATTTGCAGCGGGCTTCCTCCTTGCAGAGGCCTTCCATACGGGAAAGCGATACAGACTGAATAACGGGGCGCTTCTCCTGGCGGCCGTCCTTGGAATGGGGCTTCAGTTCGCCCTGTCCGGCTCGGACGTTCTGAGGATATTCAACGATGTGCCGGCGCTGATCGGCTATACGGCGCTGGCGCTGCTCCTGATGAACCTGCCCAAACTCAAAGCGGCCATTGTCCGGCTCTCCCGGATTTCCTATGAGTATTACCTTCTGCACATGCTTGTCTTCGTGACGACCTTTCATTTTATTCGCTCGGAGAGCCTGGCCGTTCAGTGCCTGGCCGGACTGATTTCAACCGGTCTGGCCATTGTGCTCTCGGATGCGTATCACAGAGTTCTGGTGAGGATGAAAATCCTGACCTGATCAGGCACCAACGGGTTTCGGGCGGCGGCACTTCCCTTCCGCCGTGCCGCGGGGAGGAACCCGTACCGCGTGACTTCGGAACGGCGGGAATTGCCCGCAAACGGATATTCGGTTCATGCGACATGAACCAGAGAAAGGACAGAAATCAGAATGAAAATCGCAGTAGCAGGAACGGGGTATGTTGGCCTGAGTCTGGCCGTGCTCCTGTCGAAAGACAATGAGGTGGTTGCCGTTGATATTGTGCCGGAAAAGGTAAAACTTCTGAATGCATGGAAATCGCCCATTCAGGATGATTACATTGAGCGGTACCTTGCGGAACACGAGGAACGCGGCCTTCATCTGATTGCCACCACCGACGCCGCAGAGGCGTACAGGGAGGCGGACTTCGTCATTATTGCAGCGCCCACGAACTATGATCCGCAGAGGAACTATTTCGACTGCTCTGCGGTGGAATCGGTCATCGAGCAGGTGCTCGAGTCAAGCCAGAAGGCGTACATGATCATCAAGAGTACGATTCCGGTAGGCTATACCCGGCGGGTCCGGGAAAAGTACGGAACGGACAGGATTCTGTTCAGCCCGGAGTTCCTGCGGGAAAGCAAGGCACTCTATGACAATCTCTATCCGAGCCGGATCATCGTGGGCTGTGATGAAAAGACCCGTCCCGTCGCCGAGACGTTTGCAAAGCTGCTCACGCAGGGAGCGGAAAAGAAGGATGTGCCGGTTCTGTTTATGGGCCTTACGGAGGCAGAGGCCGTCAAGCTCTTTGCCAATACCTACCTGGCCCTCCGTGTTTCCTACTTTAACGAACTGGATACCTATGCGGAACTGAAGGGACTGGATACAAGGTCCATTATCGACGGGGTCTGTCTGGATCCCCGCATCGGCACACACTACAATAACCCCTCTTTCGGCTATGGCGGGTATTGCCTCCCGAAAGACACAAAGCAGCTTCTGGCGAACTTCCAGGATGTGCCCGGAAACCTCATTCAGGCCATTGTGGAGAGCAACCGGACCAGAAAAGATCATATTGCCGACCGGGTTCTCGAAAAAGCCGGCTATTACACCTCCAGCTCCATGTGGAATGTGGAGAAGGAACGGCCGATTACCATCGGCGTGTATCGTCTGACGATGAAGAGCAACAGCGACAACTTCCGCCAGAGCAGTATTCAGGGCGTCATGAAACGGCTGAAGGCAAAAGGCGCCACGGTCATTATCTACGAGCCGACGATCGAGGACGGTTCCACCTTCTTCGGAAGTCTCGTGGTCAACGATGTCGAGCGCTTCAAAAAGTCATGCGATGTCATTATTGCCAACAGATATGAAAGCGTCCTTGACGATGTAACGGATAAGGTGTATACGAGGGATCTGTTCAGGAGAGATTAAACGTCCACTGCGAAAAGGCATCCGTTCATGCACGGGCCCGAAGGCAGTTCCTGGTTTTTCCCTGAGGAGTGTCAAAAACCGTCCGGTGGTCATCTGCTGACCCCGGACGGTTTTTGTATCCTCCGGCGGGAGGAATGATAGCGGGAGATCGGTAACGGTGGGTGTGAGAAAGGCTCCTTGACCTAATTGCAGGGAGCCTTTTTGACATTCGCAGCACATGTGAGCGCTTGACCATTAATGAATTTTGGGCTAGACTGATACTTACCTGGGGCGGAGTTCTTCATCTTTTGAGGAGAAACCCCGAAAGAAGACAGTTGTGAGGGGTAAAGACGGATAAACGTTTGGACAGAGAGAAAAGGGGCAGGAAAGTGGAACAGGAAGAAAGAAAGTTGCCGGTAGGCATTCAGAGCTTCGAACAAATCATAACTGAAAACTATAAGCTACCCATAGGTAAGGGTTTGAAGTTATCGCCCCCTTTTCCCTGGGCCCACACCGTACGTGAAGCTTTCACCTCATACGGCGCTCCATCGAATCTGTCAGGCATTGTTATCTTATAGCGTCCCTCTCAAGCCTGTTGAAAA
>JAFUBF010000020.1 GCA_017460325.1 Clostridia bacterium
ATATTTACGGATGCCTGCCGGAAAGTGACAGGGGTGGAGGTCGAGATCCTTACCGGCGAGGAGGAAGCGGTTTATTCCTATTTCGGCGCCTCCAGGGGCGGCATCAGCGGTGTCCTTGATATCGGCGGCGGTTCAACGGAATTTACGCTTGGCGAGGATGACCGTATTTTCGGGGTGATGAGCCTGCAGATGGGGGCCGTCCGTATGTACGAGCTTTGCCCGATTGATTCGGTCGATGCCTATCTGAAAACCGTCCGGATCTGTCTTGATTTGCTGAACGAAAACCGTGGACGGATTCCCTTCCGGACGGATGTCCGGTATGACTGGACCGGCGTCGGGGGAACCCTGACAACGCTTGGGGCCATGAAGCAGAAAATTGAACTGTTTGATCCGGTTCTCTCCGAGGGAATGAAAATGTCCTATGAGGAAATCCGTGGCTTCGGCCTCCTGCTTTCATCCATGTCCATGGAGGATCGCGGCGGGGTGGTTGGCCTGATGGCCCATCGGGCGGATATCATCCCCAGCGGAATTGCCATTCTGGATGCCGCCATGCAGCATTTTTCCATTCCTGAGATGCGGCTCAGCGCCCAGGGAAACCTGGACGGCTATCTGAAAAAAATATTTTTAAAAAGGTGTTGACATCGACTGTGGTTTGGCTTATAATGCACGAGTCGTCAGTCGACAGGAGATATCGCGGGGTGGAGCAGTCTGGTAGCTCGTCGGGCTCATAACCCGAAGGTCGGAGGTTCAAATCCTCCCTCCGCAACCATATGGCGGGATAACTCAGCTGGCTAGAGTAACCGGTTCATACCCGGTCTGTCGAGGGTTCAAATCCCCCTCCCGCTACCATAACCCCCAGTTATTGGGGGTTTTCTTTTTTTCTGCGATGCGTTTTCTTTGGAGAATCCTTTTTGGGAATGACACACCCCGAAATGGCATTTTTCGCAGAAACTGTGTCTGTCTGTTTCGAAAAGCCTTAACCGCCTGCACATTTGCAGGCGGTCTTTTATTATCCTGCCGCCTTTCATGGATGTGAAACTGAAAAAATGTCGGATGATTCCAAATTCAACACGTGGCAGGCCTCGGTCATCTGTGATAGGATGAAGGAACTAATAAGGAAATGAGAGGTCGAAAGCGATGAAACTTACGAATCTTCGTGTGTGGAATCTCGTTGAACCTGTCGGATACGCGATGAATGCACCGGTTTTTTCCTGGACAGTGGAGGAGGCGCAGGGGGAACAGGCCTTTGCCAGGACCACCGTACGGGTAAACGGAGAGACGGCCTATGACAGCGGCGAGGAAAGGGCGGCTGACAGCCTGGGGTGGAAGATCCGGTTGCCGCTGCTGCCCAGAACCCGCTATGACTATACCCTGACGGTCCAGTCGACCAGTGGGGAGCGGGCCACTGCGGACAGTTTCTTTGAAACCGGCAAGCGGGATGAGACGTGGACGGCGAAGTGGATCAGCCCCAGGCAGTCCCGGAGCTGTGCACAGTTGAGGAAGCGCTTTACGGTCTCTGCGTGCACCGAATCTGCACGACTGTATATGTGCGGTCTTGGCGTATACGAAGTCTGGCTGAATGGAGAAAAGGTGGGGGATGAATACCTTGCGCCCGGCTATCATGCGTATGACTTTCATCTGGCCGCGCAGACCTATGACGTGACCGGGCGGCTCCGGGAGGGTGAAAACGAGCTGATTATCGCCCTGGGCGAGGGATGGTTCAAGGGCCGGCTGGGTTTTGAGGGCGGATACACGGATCTCTACGGCGACCGGCTCTATGCCATCGCGGAGCTCTATGGAGACGGTGTGCTGCTCACTGCCACGGATGAAAGCTGGGAGGAACTTCACTCTCCCGTGACCTTTGCCAACATCTACGACGGGGAGACCTGGGATGCCCGCATTGCACCCGACCTCCTCGGCAATGCAGAGGAAACGGAGCCGGAGCACTGCGGGGTGCTGCAGGACCGGGTGAGTCTCCCGGTGAGGGCCTTTGATCGCTTTTCTGTGAAAGAACTGATGGAGACGCCGAAGGGGGACACGATCCTCGACTTCGGGCAGAACATGACCGGCTGGGTGGAATTCCGGTCCCGGCTGCCCGAGGGCACATCTCTTACCCTTACTGCCGGGGAGATCCTGCAGGACGGCGAGTTCTACCATGACAACTACCGCACCGCAAAGACGGAGTTCACCTATATTTCCGATGGACAGGAGCGCATGGTGCGCCCGCACTTTACCTTCTTTGGCTTCCGTTATATGAAGGTCAGTTGTACCTGCCCCGTAAATGCGGATGACTTTACCGCGGTTCATCTGCGCAGCGCCATGCCAGGGACCACCGTCTTTGCCTGCGGCAACCCGCTTGTCAACCGGTTATATGAAAATGCGCTCTGGGGCATGAAAGACAACCTGCTCGAGGTGCCGACGGACTGCCCGCAGCGGGATGAGCGTCTGGGATGGACCGGCGATGCGCAGGCCATTTCCGACACCGCCTGCCAGAGCCTGTACATGCCGGCGTTCTATCGGAAATATCTCTGGGACATGCGGGCCGAGCAGAGCATTCTGGGCGGCAGCGTGCCCAACGTGGTGCCACGGATCAAACGGGACATGATCGGCGAGCACGGCTCCTGCCCCTGGGCGGATGCCGGCGTCATCATTCCCTTTAACACCTGGCGCTACTACGGAAACACGGAACTCCTTCGGGAAACCTATCCGGGGATGAAGGACTGGGTCGACTGCCAGCGCAGGCGGGAGGAGGCTATCGGCGGACCGCATCTTGTCAAGGACGGCTTCCACTTTGCCGACTGGCTGGCCCTGGATAATCCGCAGCCCGGCCCATTTGGCGCCACGGATCCGCTGTATATCGCCAGCGCCTATTACTATCGCTGTGCTCAGATCGTGGCGGAGTCGGCAAATCTGCTCGGTTTTGCCGAGGCAGGGGAATACCGCGACCTGGCAGCGGAGATCCTCGCTGCGATCCGGGAGAAATACTTTGGCGCGGATGGCCTTTGCCAGATCAGGACCCAGACGGCGGCAGCTCTGGCCATTGTTTTCGGCCTGACGAAGAAGGTTCAGGAGCAGGGGGACGTGCTTTATGAGCTGGTGGCGGGGAATAACAGCCATCTGAACACCGGTTTTGTCGGTACGCCAATCCTGTGCCCGGCCCTGAGCAGTACCGGCCACCATGACATGGCGGTGACGCTGCTGTTGCAGGAGGATTTCCCCAGCTGGCTTTACAGCGTCCGGCTGGGAGCCACGACCATCTGGGAGCGATGGAACTCCGTTCTGCCGGATGGGCACATGAACCCTGAGGGGATGAACTCCCTCAACCACTATACCTATGGAAGCATCGCAGGCTGGATGCTCTCCTGGCTTTGCGGTGTGCGACCGGCTTTGCCCGGTTACCGGAAGGCAATTCTGGAGCCGCGCCCGGACCGTCGTCTCGGTCACGCGGAGGCAAAGTTGGATACCGCGGCGGGACGCTTTGTCTGCGGGTGGCGCTTTGAAGGGGATACAGTACACTATCACGTGGAGATTCCCTTCGGTGCAGTGGCGGAGCTGCGTTTGCCCGGACAGAGGGTGCAGGAGCTCAGCCCGGGGAAATACGATTTCTGAAAATATTCTGTGTCAGATTCCCGGCTCTGTGTCTGAAGGAGAAGGGAAAAGAGCCATCAGGGTCAGTGCTCGGCGCATCCTCAAAAACATCGGATGCAAGCCGAGTTTCCGTCCGGATTGCGGCGGAGTCCGGGTATCTGCCTGAATTCAGATTGGGACTTTTGACACGGACTGCGCACCATCTTAAAAAATGTCGGGTAATCCGAAACAAGTGCCCTGTTCAAGGCAGATGGTCCGCACTATAATGACATCACGAAACCAAAGGACGCCTCGGTTATACAAAAGAGAAAAGGAGCAAGACTTATGGACAAATCCAAGGATGTCAGGCGTACTACGCCGGACAACGGCAAGGTCCCGACCGCGTTTAAATGGTTCCATGCTACCTCCGTCAACGGCGGTGCCATGGCCATTGCTGCCACCATCGCAAGCTACTTCTCCCTCTATGCACAGGAGACGGTGGGAATTACCGCAGCCCAGCTCGCTGTGATCCTGCTGATCTGCAACATCTGGGATGCCATCAATGATCCTCTCATGGGCGTCCTGTGCGAGTCCATGACGACCCGCTGGGGCAAGTACCGCCCCTGGTTCACCTTCACGCCGATCGTGCTGATGATCGACATGTGGTTCCTGTTCAGCAATCCCAGCTTTAGTCAGGCCAGCCCCATGGGCAAATGCATCTGGACCTGCGCCTGGTACATGGTTTACGGCATGGTTGTCACGGCA
>JAFUBF010000238.1 GCA_017460325.1 Clostridia bacterium
CTCAAAAAATTGTGTCAATTATAATCAATCTATCTTGTGCACTTTTGCTTGTCAATAACTATATTTTGTACCCCCATTTGATACCAAAGGGCCCTTTATTTACTAGAGATTGCAGCTTAATGATTTGCTGCGAAAGTTGAGAAATAATCAATACGCCATCAACAAAAACGCCATATAAAACGGTAGCGTCAGGATATTGCCTGCGCGGCTCACGTTATAGTCGCCAAGCCTGATTGCGCCGCCCACATGATACGTTTCAGGGTGGTCCAGGAGGGTTTTGGCGCTTTTTGTGTTGCCGGTGGTGGCCTTTACTTCCAGCAGTGTACTTTTACCCGCGTACCGCATCACAAAACCGATCTCAAGGCCGGAATCTTTATGGTAGTAGTACAATTTTCGGCCCATTTTCGTCAAAATGTCGGCGGCGAGATTTTCAGAGATCGCCCCTTTGTGGCCGTACAGATTCCCCTGGAGCACGTCGAACTGAGTGCCATCTTCCAGCATGGCGACCAGCATCCCGCTGTCGACCATGTACACTTTAAAGATATCCTGAATGGCGTTTCCGTCCAGCGGCAATTCCGGCAGCGACAGATTATAGCACCGGCGGATGATACCGGCGTCCTCGATCCATTGCAGGCTTCCCGTAAATTTGGACGAGGTAGCGCCTTTCTGTACTACAGAATACTGAAATTTCTTATTCTTTTTGCCCAACTGACGCGGGATGGATTGGAAGCATTCCCGAATGTACGGCTTATCCCTGTCATCCGCGTATTTTACCATGTCCTCTTCATAGTCCGCCAGGATGCCGCGCTGCAGTTGCAGTACAGTGTTCATCTGATGGGTATCCACAAACGTCTGCACGGGTGCGGGCATTCCGCCTACCACAGTGTATTGCAGCAGCAGCTGACGCAGCTTTTGATGCAGGGCTTCCGCCACAGGCGTTTCGTTATTCAGGCATCCTTTCAGATATTGGATCACGGGTTCGTCGATACCGTTCGCCCACAAAAATTCCTCAAAGTCCAACGGATACATTTCTTCGATTTGCTCGTATCCCACGGGAATGGAGGTGGGCCGTTTGCCATACCCCTTAACGCCCGGCAGCGAGCCAGTGGCAATCACGTCGTAACGGCCATCTATGGCAAAAAACTTGAGCGCCGTCCGGGCTTCCGGGCAATCCTGGATTTCATCCAGGATCAGTACTGTTTTTCCCGACTCAAACACAGCCTTCGGTCCCAGCAGGGCGGAAAGCAGCATGGTCAGATGATCAACTTCCAGGGAACCGGAAAAAACCGATGCATAGGACTTGTTTTCAAAGAAATTCAGATAGATTTCATGATCATAGTTTTTTTGGGCGAACTGACGGACCGAACAGGTCTTCCCACACTGGCGGCAGCCCTTGATCACCAACGGCTTATGCCCTTGTGTTTCCTTCCAGCTTTTCAAAGTAGTTTCGATTTTTCTTTTCAGCATGTTCCCGCTCTCCTTTACTAACGAGCACAGTATACGCAAAAACGTAATATTTTTCAATGGACTTTTTGCTCTGGAAGAAATATTTTTCAAGGGACTTTTGACGCAAAGCATGATATTTTTACATGGAGTTAAACGGTTTATGCCCTGACTGCCTGTCAGGGAGACAGAAACGATAACACTGAGAACCGGGCTGTCAACAGCACCATTACTCAGCACGTCTGAAATCCACATCTTCTGTCATGGGGAAACGGCCGGATCGTTGAACCGTTCCGGATTGAAATTGAACTTGAATCATCCGTCAACCTTCCTTTCCGGGGGCCAGGCGGATGCTTTTTTTCAGGCTCATACAGGATTCGTATGTCGGAACCGTGCTTTCCAGGAAACCGCTCTGATAGCATCGCTTTTTTTGAGGTCGTTTCTCTTGAGAATATCGGTCAGGTTGCTGACTGTGATCCCATCCCGATTACGGATGATGGTTATGCATGCGTTCCGCTCAAACGCATCCGGCAATTCCGGACAGTGTGTCGTGAAAATCAGCGTGCCGCCCATACGATTTATTTCGGCGTCCATGAAAACCAATCAGCGTCACAATGATCTCTTTGTTGAAATGGTTTTTCAATGGAAATCCGGAATTCACGAATAGAGCAAAGTGATTCTGTCTCCTTGTGTGTGGGTACCCGGGACTTTTGCGCCGCCTGTCCGAACCCGAGGGACGCGGACGTCCGGGCGGGATCATCCTGCAGTGGCTGACCATTTTGTGAGAACATCAAACAGTTCATCAAAGGAAGAGGCGCAGAAGGTGATATGGTACTGAGCCATCATCTTTTCGATCTCTCCGGAGGGCATGAACCATACGGAATCCAGAGAGGCGTTCTTTGCACCGAGCATATCGGAGGAAAGGGAATCACCGATCATGATGCAGGACGACCGGGGTTCACCGATCTTTGCCAGGCACCTGTCGAAGAAGGCGGCATCGGGCTTTACGACACCCAGGTCCTCGCTGATGAACAGATCGTCGATGTACCGGTCAAGACCGGTGGAGGCGATTCTGCCTTTGGCGTTCACGGTGGCGCCGTTGGAGGCGATGTAGATCCTTGCATCCGGGATCGTCGTTTTTACTTTCGCCAGGAAATCAAGTGCACCGTCCATCAAAACGCCGTTCACGGACATGGCCAGGATGAACTTCTCATTGATCGCCAGCGGATCAATGGAGGAAGGATCCCGCCCGCAGCGACGGAAGATGTACTGAAACCGCCTTACAAAGAGCTCCGTCCGGGAAAGGGTGCCTTTTTCAAGCTCCAGCCAGAGGAATTTGTTCAGGGCTGTAAAGTCCCGGTAGATCTCCTCTGAGAAGGGGAGACCGTTTTCTGTCAGGGTGATCTGAAGCGCCTTATATTCGGAGGCGTGAAAATCCAGCAGTGTCTGATCCAGATCAAAGAGAAAGTTGCGATGCATACCTGACCTCCTGGGGTGAAGTGGAACCGGTCGTAAAGTCCGTTCGGACACCGGACGGCGTCCGAACGGAACATTAACCCGTTTTGGAAACAGGGAAGGGAGGGGAAACGGAAAAAAGGCTGAAGAGGGCGGAGGGGGAGAACAGAAAAGAGCTTCCCGAAGGGGAAGCTCAAAGTATTCAGCAGTTCAGGAGACGGACACGTTTCATGCCCTCAATGGCGGAGACCCGTGCAATGATCTCTTCTTTGTTTTCCTCCGGCATGTTGTCAATGTCGAGCACGGAAACGGCCATGTTGCCGCGGGAACGGTTGACCAGGTCGGAGATGTTGAGAGAGTAGGAGGAGATTACTCCGGTAATGGAGCTCAGTACATTGGGAATGTTGCCGTGGATGCAGAGGAGACGCGGCTTCGTGACGGGGGCGAGATCCACCGCCGGCAGGTTGACGCTGTTGCGGATGATGCCGGACTCGAGATAATCCCGGGTCTGGGCAGCGGCCATCACGGCGCAGTTCTCCTCGCTCTCGGGGGTGGAGGCGCCCAGGTGCGGCATGCAGATGACACCCTCGGTCTTGAGGAGCGCCTCGCTGCCGAAGTCGGTGACGTAGTGAGAGACACGCTCATCACCCAGGGCGGCGATGAGGGATTCCTCGTCCACCAGACCGCCGCGGGCAAAGTTCAGGATCCTGACGCCCTTCTTGCAGAGGGAAAGAGCACGCTGGCCGATCATGCCCCGGGTCTTATCGTTCAGCGGAACGTGAACGGTCAGGAAATCACTCTGGGCAAAAACGGCATCCAGTGAGTTCTCGTGCTTGACTTTACGGGACAGTTTCCAGGCGTGATCAACGGAAATCATGGGATCGTATCCGATGACGTTCATGCCAAGGGCAACGGCGGCGTTGGACACGAGCACGCCGATGGCACCCAGGCCGATGACACCCAGGGTCTTTCCGCGGAGCTCGGGGCCCACAAACTGGCTCTTGCCTTTTTCGACATTCTTTTCAAACTTGTCGCCCTGACCGATCTGGGTTTCCTTTACCCAGGAAATACCGCCGATGATATTCCGGCAGGAAAGGAGCATGGCGGCAATGACCAGTTCGCATACGGCATTGGCGTTTGCCCCCGGTGTGTTGAAGACGCAGATGCCGGCCTCGCTGCACGCATCAATGGGGATGTTGTTCGTGCCGGCACCGGCCCTTGCAATGCACTGGACACTGCCGGGAATGGTCATCTCATGCATGGATGCGGAACGGACAAGAATCGCATCCGGATTGGTAAAGGCGTCGGAAACGTGGTAGTTGTCACGCAGTTCCGTGTAAATGGCCGGGGAAATTGAATTCAGTGTTTTAATATTGTATTCCATAATTGCTCCTTTGGCTTTCGGCAGCGTATGATTGTCAAACCGGTGCAGACTTTGCCCGCTTTCCGCCTGGCGGTCCTGAACCGGCAGGCATTAACTGCATCAGAAGGGGGCTTTTGAGAAGACGGACCGCCGGGTGGGCGGTCCGATGCGACAGGGGAATCAGGCGTTGGCCTGTTCGAATTCCTTCATGAAGCTGACGAGTGCACGGACACCCTCAATGGGCATGGCGTTGTAGATGCTGGCCCGCATGCCACCGACGATCCGGTGACCCTTGACGTTGACCAGGCCTTTCGCGGTCGCTTCCTTGCAGAACTTGGCGTCCATGTCCGGGTCGCCGGTGACGAAGGTCACGTTCATGCGGCTCCGGTCTTCCCTGACGGCCGTTCCCTTGAAAAGGCGGCTGTTGTCGATGAAGTCATAGAGGAGGCTGGCCTTTTCAATGTTGATCTTTTCCAGTTCGGCGACGCCGCCCTGTGCCTTGATCCACTTGAAAACGCGGCCGGCAATGTAAATGCCAAAGCAGTTCGGCGTGTTGAGCATGCTGTCCTTGTCAGCCATTTCCTTAAAGTTCATGACCTTCGGGGTAATGGGCATGGCGTTGCCCAGCAGATCCTCGCGTACAACGACGATGACCACACCGGCAGGTGCCACGTTCTTCTGGGCGCCGGCGTAGATGAGACCGAATTTGGAAACGTCATAGACCTCGCTCAGGATATTGGAGGACATGTCGGCCACCAGCGGGACTGACCCGGTTTCGGGAAGTTTGGACCAACGGGTGCCGTAGATGGTATTGTTTGTGGTGATGTGGACGTAGCTGGCGTCCGGACTGAGGGTATAGGCGGGAATGTGGGTGTAGTTGTCCTCGCGGGAGGATCCGGCAACGACAACCTCGCCGTACTTTTTGGCTTCAACCAGCGCGTTGTGGGCAAAGTTACCGCTGTCCACGTAATCGGCCTTTCCGCCGCGCATGAGATTCATGGCAACAGCGGCGAACATGGCCGTGGCGCCACCCTGAAGGAAGAGAACCTTATATCCCTCGGGAATCCCCATTACATCTTTCAGATCTGCCACGGTCTCCTGGAAGATATCCAGGTACATCTTTGAGCGATGGCTCATTTCCATAACGGACATGCCGGTATTGCCGTAGCAGAGAAGATCACGCTGAACCTCTTCAAGTACCGGAAGCGGCAGCATGGAGGGGCCGGGTGCAAAGTTATAAACACGTTCCATTACATTCACCTCAATAGACAGTAGTCGTCTGTTCCGGAGGAACGACGGAGAATAAACGCGCATAGTTTAACATGAATCGAATCAAAATGAAAGTCTAAAATGGAAAAATTGCAGATTTGAGGGGCTATCTGCCGGATTTTACCTGATTTCTGCAATCCCGTTTCGGTGATTTTGCCTGAAGGCAGGTAAAGGGCAGGGCAAGATGGCAACGGACAGATAAAGAAGCGATTCTTCCGGCCGGAAGAATCGCGCTGGATCGGTCTTTTTCGGGCATGTGCCGTCGTTTCCTTATTTGTGTGGTGTCGCGCAGTCCATTACTCACCGGGTGCGGCGGTTGGATCGGGGACCGTGAACTCAACGGTGAAACTGGCAAGAATCGGGCCGTTGCCCGTCCTGAGACCGGGCAGGTCCCCGTTCGGGGAATCGGCCTCCGAATCCGCCGTTTCTGTGCTCTGAACCCGGATTTCCGCGGTGTCCACGGGAGCATCTTTCTGTCCGTTTCCGAGGGAGAGAAGGATGCCAATGGTCACCGACAGCAGGAGCAGGGAAACAGTGATGATCAGGACGCGCCGAATCAGAAGCATGCGACGGCGGCGTCTCCGCCTTGTAACAGCTGATTCCATGGAAGCTCCTTTAATGATGCTTTGGCTTTCGGCACCGTATGTTGACAAGGGCCATTATTTGACAAACCGGTGCAAAGCACCGGGCCAGTCCGCGAAAGACAGAAGCGGATGAGACAGATGCCCATCCGCTTTGTGCAGGGTTTACAGAGTGATCGTAATCTGCATTTTACTCCGACAGCGCCTGAACAGAGGCGGCGATGATCTGGATGAAGGTCGCGAAATCCGCGTCAGTGGCAGGGCTGAAATACAGCTCCACAACCCAATTGTCGCCACCGGTGAAGGAGAACACTTCCTGGTCAGAGGAGATCCTGTGATAGAAAATGGCATTCAGGCCGTTGATTTTGCCGCGCTTCACGCTCTCAATGTCAGACTCGGTCTGGAGATCGTTGAAATAGGTGTCAAAATCCTTGCCGATGTCATTGGAGAAGACGGAAATCACGTACTTCTCATCCTCGGTGATGAACCGGTCAGCGTATCCGCTTGCGGCTTCCTCTGCCGTGACATCCACCTGTTTCATATTGTTGGGAATCCACACTTTCATGCCGAAATTCTCGTAGATGTAGAAATCGCCCATGTTCACGTTGTCGCCGAGCTGGGGCAGGATGTCCGTTTCCCAGTCCACAACCTGAACCTCGTCATTTTCCGCAAAGACGGAAACGGCCACGAGGCAAAGAACCAGTGAGAGCACGAGTATAAGGATTTTTTTCATATGCTTCCTCCTTGTTCCCTTCTGTGGGGATTTGTAATACCGGATTATTATTGCATGGACGGAAGGAAATTATCAAGCGCTTTCGGGGAAAAACAGGTAACGTTCCGTTTTCACGCAGTGGGTAAAGACCGGGAAATGAAAGATTTCCCCGGTTGGAGAGGAGTGGGCTCGGTGCACCGGTTTGTCAAACAGTGTCCCTTACAGTCGTACGGTGCCGAAAGCCAAAGCAGCATTAAACGGAGTTGTCGTTTCGGGCTGAAACGGAAAAAAGCGTTGTGAATCCCGGAAAAGCATGGTAGTATTCCGGTGTGAGACCATTTGGGCCGGGCCATGCCGATAAGGAAGGTGTGCAGGCCAGGCAGCGGGAGAACGGTGCTGTTCCCTGAGGGGACCCGGAACCGGCCGGGGAAGTTATGATACGGAAAGACGGGAATCGCCTTCGGGCGGGGAGGAAAATGTATGAAAGAAACCATCAACGTGACGGACTATGCCAATCTCATTACAAAAGCACTGCCGAAGGGCATTCTGCTCAATACCCGGGCGGAGAAGTTCAACAGCATGGTCATTGGCTGGGGACATCTGGGAACCCTGTGGGGCAAACCGACCTTCCATGTTTATGTCCGGCAGGGACGGTTTACCCGGAAACAGCTGGACGCGGCCGGGGAATTTACCATCAGTGTCCCCCTGGAGGGGCCGGATGCCCGAATCGGCAAAGTCTGCGGATGGCAGTCGGGGTATGACATTGACAAGGTCACGGAAGCCGGTCTTGAACTGGTTGAGCCCTCGGTGATTGCGACCCCGGGAATCCGGCAGTATCCGCTGACCCTGGAATGCCGGATTCTCTATGCGCAGGAGCAGGACCTGAGCCGGATTCCGGAGGACATCCGGGCGAAAATGTATCCGCAGGACGTGGATGGACGTTACCCCATGGCCAATCGGGATGCACATACCATGTACGTGGGCGAAATTGTGGACGCATACATCATCCGCTGAGGATGGATTCCTGCGATTTTGCGGGCAGGTGAGGGGACAGGGGATTTGCGTGAACCGTCTGAAACGCACTGCAATGACCTGTGGAGTTTTCCACTTCTGAGGGTGAATAATGTCCCATAAAGCCAGTTTTTATCGGGGGTTATGCGCCTTTCGCGCTTTTACAGCAACTCCATTCTGTAGACACCTGATTGTGCCCGGGATTGCACCTCTCCGGATTCACCGGGAGGGGACAGATGTGAAAAGCCTGCCCGGGAGAGGATCTGCCCGGACAAGTGAGGAGGAGAAAAAGATGAAGAGAAACCGTATAATCAGGACACTGACAGCTCTGCTGGCCGCCTCCATATTGACGGCCTGCATGGTATCTGCCGGAGCGGAAGATGCCACAAAGGATGATGGCAGTCTCCGCATTGAAGAGGGGACGCTGCTGCAGATGTGCGAGTATTCGGATCCCAGGGATCCGGGATACGGAAATGAAGACAGCGACATTCTGCGATTCTGCGTGTATGTGGAAACCGACTACGACACGGATAACGACGGAATGGCGGATCTGGTCAAGGCACTGGTTCAGGTACCCCGCTCTGCCGTCGAGGGTAAATACAAAGCGGGGACGATCTATGACCCCACGCCTTACGGAGTCGGGACCTATGAGGAGGCGAGTACGCATCCGGAAAAGATGTTCAACGAAACCCCCTTTGATTACAGCAGCCTGTACCGTGCGTGTAAAAAGAGGACACCCGTGGGGGAAATGAGCAGCATGGACTGCGCCCAGATGGCCCGTCCGGCCAGAGACTGGAATTATACCGTGCCAAGGTCAGGTGGGGAAAAGGGCTACAGTTACATGCAGGTTTATGATTATTACCTGGTCCGGGGGTTTGCCGTGGTGGAAGCCAGCGGGATTGGGACATACGGCTCTGAAGGATTTGAACTTTGCGGGACGCACCTTGAGCGGGACAGCCATAAGGCAGTGGTGGAATGGCTGACGGGGGACAGGAAAGCCTATACGGATAAAACCGGATGTGTGGAGATTCAGGCGGACTGGTCCAACGGAAAAGTTGCCATGGCCGGCTGTTCCTACGGGGGGACGCTTCCCTTTGAGGTTGCCACCACCGGGGTGAAGGGCCTTGAAACCATCATCCCCTCAGCGGGCATCGCCAGCTGGTATGATTACACGAATTCCCAGGGAGTGCCCACTATCTTTGATGTCAGCTATGCCAATGCGCTGGCGGGGTTTAACTGCGGCGGCACCTTCCTGGATAACAACTGGACGGTAAAAAACAGGGAATACGGCTCCTGGCTGTGGCAGATCGCACAGGATCAGCTGGAAACCAACGGCAATTACGGCCCTGTCTGGGCGGAATCCGACTATTCAAAGGACTGGGAGCATATTCAGTGTTCCGCGCTGATCGTGCAGGGACTGAACGACTTCAACGTTACGACAAAACAGGCGGACCTGATGGTACAGGCTTTCGAAAAGGCAGGAAAACCCTGGAAGCTGGTTCTGCATCAGGACGGGCACAATGTACTGGACAACACGATGGTCAACGGCGAGCTCTGGAATGAGATCCTGACCAGATGGCTTGCGTATCATCTGTACGGAGTGGAGAACCGGATACAGGAGATGCCGGCGGTGCTCGTTCAGTCCAACCTGGACGGAAGCTGGAAAGCGCTGGATCACTGGAGAGATTTTACCTATGTGGACGCACCGGTCAGCTATGAGCGAGAACGGAATGTGGTCCGTTCCAAGGGGATGGCAAAGTACACCAGGGATCTGCTGGCCACCACCGAGCCGGATGCAGCCAGCGTGGAAATGCAGGATATCTTCTATCTGAATCTGGATGACGGGCTGGCCGCGAAATATGAGATTGATCTGCCGGCGGGAACGGACATCTGCGGCGTACCGGAGATTCATCTGCGTCTTTCCAGCGAGATTCAGGAATACGAAGGACTGATGATCACGGCGATTCTCGCGGACACGGCAGATGACGGGCAACCCTTTGAGGCCTATATGCTGAAGGATGCCACGAATCGGAGGCTGCCGGTTCGGACGATTGCGGAATATGAGGGCGCCTCTGCGTGGGGATCCAACGAGGTTGTGGAGTATGTGCAGGATATGACAGAGGTCAAGGCGATTACCTATGGATGGACGGATCTGACCAATCCCGGCGGCGGATATGATTCCAGTGAATACACGACGACCTCCCTGCTGACCGCCGGCGAATTCTACGACTATACGTTCTATATGCTTCCCACAGCCTATACGGTTCGGCCCGGGCATCATCTGAAGCTGATCCTGACCACCTGGGATCCCTACCGGGCTTTCCTGGATGAAAGCTTTGAGAAACTGGACATGAACAAGGACGCCGAAGAGATCGATTACGATTATTCCTATATCGTGGACAATGCAGGCATTCGCGTCCGCATCCCGGTGGTACAGTAACCGGCGGAGAAACGGACGGGGCGGCCGGATGGTTTACGCCGGCTGCTCCCGTGATACCGGTGCATCTACACGCTTCGGAATCGTTGTGATGAGGACGCTGAGGTTTTGCCCGAAGACGAAGCGACAAAGATTGTGATTATTGCCCTCCGATCCCCAGCCAATGTTCCCTGTTGGGCGGGTGGTGCGGAGGGCTTTCCTTTTTCTGAGGGGAACACACGACATACAGTCAGATCGCATTTGTCCGGAACATATCACGAAGATCCTTACAGTTCGGCTGCCTGCACCGCGAGTGTGACTGTTTCCCGGTCAGGGGGGAGAAACGACGGTTTCAGGAGGATCGGGATCCTGGCTCATTCCGGAATATTTCGCCTTTCCCGTGCAGGAACATGACCGGACGTCAGGGAGACATGGATTGGACGCATTTGTCTTATCCCCGGCAGTGGGGATGATTGACGGACCGGGACTTTTGCAGTAAGATAATCTCAGGGATTTTTCGAAACGGATACAGCGGAAGGCCTGCGCCTTCCGGGAATTTGTCAGTGAAGAAGGCATGAAACGAATGAGGAGAATGGGAATACGGGGATTTCTGAGAGGACTCTGCGGGTTTCTGTCTGCGGTGGGAATCGGACTCTTTGCGGCCGGGCTCTGCGAGACGGGGGAAGTGCATCTTTCCGTGGATCCGATTGGCCGGAGGGAAGGGTATTCGGCAGTTCTGTATGACAATACCAGCGGCCTTCCGACCTCGGAGGCCAACGCCATTGCGGAAACGGAGGAAGGGTTTATCTGGATCGGCGGATATGCCGGCCTGATCCGTTATGACGGAAATACGTTTGAACGCATTGATCCCAACCAGGGCGTCCCCAATGTGGTCAGTCTGTTTGTGGACAGCCGGGACCGTCTCTGGATCGGGACAAACGATTCGGGACTGGCCATGCTGGAGCGGGGGGAATTCACCCGGTGGGAGGGCTCGGATGCCCTGCAGGCCGATTCGGTGCGGGCCATTGCCGAGGACGGAGAGGGGACCATCTATGTGGCCACCACGGCCGGTGTGGGCCTGATTGGGACGGACCTTGTGCTGCGCCGGCCGGAGGATGAGCGCCTGCAGACCGTTTCCATGAAGGATATCCGCCTGGGCCCGGACGGGCTCATCTACGGCCTTACCCAGGAGGGCGGCATCTTTACGCTGCGGAATGGGACGGTGGAGACGTTCCTGCGTGGCGGCGAAATGGCCGTCCCCGGGGTGATCAGCTTTCTGCCGGATCCGGAAGCCCCGGGCTATCTGTACCTGGGCACCAACGAGTCCAGTGTGTACTATGGAAGCCTTGCAGCCGGATTTTCAGATGCGGTGACCCGGAGCATTGCGCCACTGGCCTATGCGGAGCATTTTGAATCCATTGACGGGCGGCTCTGGATCTGCTCGGATGGCATCGGGGTGCTGGATCCGGACGGGTTCCACCTGGTGGAAAATGTGCCGATGAACAATTCCATTTCCCGGATGATGATGGACTATGAGGGGAATCTCTGGTTTACCTCCATGCGCCAGGGCGTCATGAAGATCGTGTCCAATCAGTTTACGGACATCTTTGAGCGGTATCAGCTGTCGCAGGCGGTGGTCAACAGCACCTGCCTTTCCCCGGAGGGACTGTTCATCGGGACGGATTCGGGCCTGATCGTCCTGAGGGAATCGGATGAGATAAAGACGCTGCCCGTCCGGGAGGCGGTAACGGCCTCCGGGGACAGGCTCGAGGTCACGGACCTCATTGACCATCTCCGGGGGTGCCGGATCCGGTCCGTGATCCGGGACAGTCGGGACAGGATCTGGATTTCCACCTGGCGCGACAACGGCCTCATCTGCTATGACCAGGGCAGAGCGGTCTTTTACCGGGCAACGGACGGGCTGTTTTCCGAGCGGGTCCGGACCATCAGCGAGGCGGCCAATGGGGATATCCTGGTGGCCTGCAGCGGCGGCGTCAACGTGATCCGGGATGGCGTGGTCACCGGCGGTTACAGCGTGGGTGAGGGGATCACCAATACGGAAATCCTGACGGTCCTGGCGGCGGCCAACGGGGACATTCTGGCCGGCTCAGATGGCGGCGGGTTGTACGTGATTCGCGGGGATGAGGTCCGGTGCATTGATAAAACCGCGGGGCTGAAATCCAACGTCATCATGCGCATCAAGCGGGATGAGGAAAGGGATATTTACTGGATTGTCACCTCCAATTCCATCGCCTTTATGTCCGCGGATTACCAGGTGACGACCCTTGAGCATTTCCCCTATTCCAACAACTTTGATCTGTTTGAGGACAGAGACGGAAATGCCTGGATTCTGAGCAGCAACGGCATCTATGTCATTCCCATCGCCCAGCTGCTTGAAAACGGAACGGCAACGCCGGTGTATTACGGCAGGGACAACGGCCTGCAGACCATAACCACGGCGAATTCCTACAGCGATATCAGCGAGGACGGGGACCTGTACATTGCCGGCTCCACCGGTGTGGTCAAGGTCAACATCCACCGGCCCTTTGAGAGTGTCAACAACCTCAAGGCGGCGGTGGCGTACGTGGACGCAGACGGGAAACGGATATACCCGGATCAGGACGGGTCCTTTGAAATCGATTCCGGCGTGCAGAAGCTGACCATTTACAGCTATGTCTACAACTACAGCCTGCTCAACCCGTCGGTGACCTATGATCTGGGCGGGTTTGAAAAGGACAGCATGACGATCCCCCGAAATGAACTGGTGCCGGTCAACTACACCAACCTGAAGGGCGGCATCTATCAGTTTGTCCTCCAGATCCGGGACTCCCTGGGTCGGGGGAATAAAGAGGTCCGGGTCAGCATTACCAAGAAGAAGGCCTTCTACGAGGAAACCGCCTTCCTGATTGCCGCCGGTATTTTGTCCCTGCTGGCCGTGGCCGGCGTGGTGATCGGGGTGTCCAACTGGCGGATGCGGAAGATGCGTATCAAAGAGGAAAAGGATCGCCAGCTGATTCGGGAGATCACGGAAGCGTTTGCAAAAGTCATCGATATGAAGGACAACTATACCCGCGGTCATTCCAGCCGGGTGGCCAAGTATACCGCCATGCTGGCCAGGGAACTGGGGTATGACAGGGATCAGGTGGAGCAGTTCTACCGCATTGCGCTGCTGCATGATATCGGTAAGGTCGGCGTGCCGCAGGAAGTGCTCAACAAGCCGGGCAAGCTGACGGATGAGGAGTTCATGACCATCAAGTCGCATACCACCAAGGGGTATGAGACGCTGAAGGAGATCACCATCATGCCGGAACTGGCCATCGGGGCCCAGTCCCATCATGAACGGCCGGATGGCCGGGGCTATCCCAACGGGCTGAAAGGGGAGGAGATTCCCCGGGTGGCCCAGATCATTGCGGTGGCTGACTGCTTTGATGCCATGTATTCGGACCGCCCGTACAGAAACCGGATGAACTTTGACAAGGCAGTGTCCATTATAAGGGAGAACGCCGGGACGCAGCTGACACGGGATGTGGTGGAGGCGTTCCTGCGCCTGGTGGATCGGGGCGAATTCCGGGAGCCGGATGATGACGGCGGCGGAACGATGGAGAATATTGACAATATACACAAGCGTTTTGAGGAGGAGAAACCGAATCCGGCCAGTGGACCGGCCTGATCAGGCCCGGAAAGGACTTTCAATTTTTCCTTGACAGGGCGGAGAAAAAATCATACAATCTACCCATTCGAAAACGCAATGAAGGGAAAAAGACGTACGGCTGGGCGAAAGAGAGCTGCCGGTTGGTGTGAGGCAGTGCCGGTGTACGGGATAGCTCATCCCGGAGTGGCCTGTATGAAAGTGCAGGACGTGTGCCGCGTTAAGGCCAATGAGAGTCCGGACGGGTCCGGACTGAATCAGGGTGGTATCGTGTGGTCTATACCTCGCCCCTGCTGTGGCAGGGGCGAGTTTTTTTGAAAGGGAGGATTTCGTTATGGGGATGACAATGACCCAGAAAATTCTGGCCAGAGCCGCCGGCGTGAAGAGCTGCAGGGCCGGGGATCTGCTGATGTGCAGGCTGGACATGGTGCTCGGCAATGACATTACGGCACCGGTGGCCATCAACGAATTTGAGCGGATGGGAGCAACCAAAGTATTTGACCCGGCCAGGATTGCGCTGATTCCGGATCATTTTGTCCCGAACAAGGATATTAAGTCCGCCACCATGGCCAAGCAGATGCGGGATTTTGCCCGTGCGCAGAACATCGTGCACTATTACGAGGTCGGGCGTGTCGGCATTGAGCATGCGCTGCTGCCGGAAAAAGGCATTGTTGCCCCCGGTGAGGTGATTATCGGTGCGGACAGTCACACCTGCACCTATGGCGCGGTGGGTGCGTTCTCCACAGGCGTCGGCTCCACGGATATGGCCGTGGGCATGGCCACGGGCGAATGCTGGTTCAAGGTGCCGGAGGCCATCCGGGTGGTTCTGAAAGGGAAGCTGAAACCGTATGTGTCCGGCAAGGACGTGATCCTCCACCTGATCGGGGAGATCGGGGTGGACGGCGCCCTGTATCAGTCTCTGGAGTTCTGCGGCGAGGGCGTTGCCTCCATCAGCATGGACGGCAGGCTGACCATTGCCAACATGGCCATTGAGGCGGGCGCCAAGAACGGCATCTTCCCGGTGGATGATGTTTGCCGGGCGTATCTTGCGGAGCGGGTCAGCCGCCAGTGGCAGGCCTTCGAGCCGGATGAGGACGCGGTCTATTCCCGCGAGGTTGTGATTGATCTGGATCAGCTGGAACTGACGGTTTCTCTGCCTCACCTGCCGGAGAATACCCGTCTGGCCCGGGAGTGTGCGGACCTGACCATTGATCAGGCGGTCATTGGCAGCTGCACCAACGGACGTATTGAGGATATGCGGATGGCGGCGAAGGTTCTGAAGGGCCACAAGGTAGATGACCGGGTCCGCTGCATTGTGATTCCGGGCACGCAGCAGGTGGTCAAGGACTGCCTGGCGGAGGGTCTGGTGGACATCTTTATCGATGCAGGCGCCATCTTTACCATGCCCACCTGCGGACCGTGTCTGGGCGGTTTCTGCGGTGTCCTGGCCGACGGGGAGAGAGCCGTGTCCACCACGAACCGGAACTTTGTGGGACGCATGGGACATAAGAACAGTGAGATTATCCTGGCAAGTCCGGCAGTGGCTGCCGCATCAGCGATTATGGGCCGCATTGCAACGCCCGAGGAGGTAATGGCATGAAAGTAACATCGAAAGTCATTAAGTACGGGGATCATGTGGACACGGATGTCATTATCCCTGCCCGGTATCTGAATACCGCGGATCCGGCGGAACTGGCCGCGCACTGCATGGAGGATCTGGACACGGACTTTAAGAAAAAGGCCGAAACGGCCAGCATTGTGGTAGCGGGACGCAACTTTGGCTGCGGTTCCTCCCGTGAACACGCACCCGTTGCCATCAAGGCCAGCGGCATCCAGCTGGTGATCGCCGACAGCTTTGCCAGAATCTTCTACCGCAATTCCATTGACATCGGCCTGCCCATTGTGGAGTGCCCTGCGGCGGCTGCGGCCATTGGCGACGGGGACGAGGTGGAGGCGGATCTGGATCAGGGAATCATCACCGACCTGACCACCGGAGAGAAGTTTGAGACGGTGCCGTTCCCGGCTTTTATTGAGGAGATCATCGCCTGCGGCGGGATCGGGGAATTTGTCCGGTCAAAGATCGGCGGAAAGAAGGCGTAAGCATGGAGGCCAGAATTGTAACGCTTCCGGGGGATTATATCGGACCGGAAATCATGCGCGAGGCAGTGAAGGTTCTGACACGCGTGGCGGAGAAATACGGACACAGCTTTACCTTTGAGGAGCACGCCCTGGGCGGCGCTTCCATTGATGCCTACGGCGAGCCGCTGACGACGGAAACGCTGGCGGCATGCAACGCGGCGGATGCTGTCCTGATGGGCAGCGTCGGCGGCCCCAAGTGGGATGGCGTACCGGCCAATGTGCGGCCGGAAAAGGGCCTGCTGGCCCTTCGCAAGGGTATGCAGGTCTATGCGAATCTCAGACCCTGCCGGATTCATCCGCAGTTGGCGGGCGCCTGCCCGCTGCGTCCCGACATTATCCGGGAGCCCATTGACATCATGATTCTGCGGGAACTGACCGGGGATATCTACTTCGGAAAGCGCTTCCGTTCCGAGGACCGGACGCAGGCCACAGATGAGATGGCCTATTCCGTGGCAGAGGTGGAGCGACTGGCCCGGATTGGCTTTGAGATGGCCGGAAAACGCAGGGGAAAGCTCTGCTCGGTGGACAAAGCCAATGTGCTCGAGTGCTCAAGGCTCTGGCGCGAAACCGTACAGCGCCTGAGTAAGGAATATCCGCAGGTGGAGGTCAGCTATATGTACGTGGACAATGCGGCCATGCAGCTGATTCTGCGTCCTTCCCAGTTCGATGTCATGATCACCGGCAATCTGTTCGGCGACATCCTGTCGGATGAGAGTGCGGCCATTGCCGGCAGCCTCGGAATGATGCCCTCTGCCAGCCTGGGCGACGGAACGCGCGGCCTGTATGAGCCGATTCACGGTTCCGCACCGGACATCGCCGGCAGGGACATTGCCAATCCGCTGGGAACCATTCTCTCCGGCGCTCTGCTTCTGCGGCACAGTCTGGGACTGGAGCAGGAGGCAGCGGCCATTGAAAAGGCAGTGTCAGAGGTTCTGGATGCCGGATACAGAACGCCGGACATCTATTCTGAGGGAACGGAAAAAGTCGGATGCATCCGGATGGGTGATCTGGTTACGGAAAGGATTTAAGATATGCACGGATCGTATATTCCCAAAGGGTATGAGCCGCATCTGACACTGTATCAGACGCAGGCCGCCATCAGCCTGATCAAACGCATTTTCCAGGAATCCCTGGCCAATGAACTGAACCTGAAACGGGTTTCGGCGCCCCTCTTTGTGGACCCGAAGTCCGGCCTCAATGATAACCTGAACGGAGTGGAGCGTCCGGTAGGCTTTGATATTCCCGGCGCAGGCCGGGAGGGGGAGGTCGTCCATTCCCTGGCCAAGTGGAAGCGGATGGCCCTGTACCGGTACGATATTCATCCGGGAAAAGGCATCTATGCGGACATGAACGCCATTCGGCGGGATGAGGAACTGGATAACCTTCACTCCATCTATGTGGACCAGTGGGACTGGGAGAAGGTCATTACGGAGGAAATCCGGAATGAGCAGACGCTGCATCAGACGGTCAAGAGCATTGTCGGCAGCATCTGTGATACGCAGCTGGCGGTTCGCGGAAAGTATCCCCAGCTGCTGAGCGTGCCGCTTCTGAACCGGGATGTGACTTTTGTCACGGCACTCGAGCTGGAGGAGATGTGGCCTGAGTTGACGCCGAAGGAGCGGGAGAACGGCTTTGCGCGGGAAAACGGCACCATCTTTATCCAGGGAATCGGCGGGAAGCTGCGCTCCGGAAAGCCGCACGACGGGCGTGCACCGGACTATGATGACTGGGATCTGAACGGGGACATCCTGTTCTGGTATCCGGTACTGGACTGCGCCATTGAGATTTCCTCCATGGGCATCCGGGTTTCTCCGGAATCCCTGGACCGTCAGCTGACCCTGGCCGGATGCGATGACCGCCGGGCACTGCCGTTCCACCGGATGCTCCTTGCCGGGAAACTGCCCCTCACCATGGGCGGCGGTATCGGCCAGTCAAGACTTTGCATGCTCCTCATGGGGAAAGCCCATATCGGCGAGGTCCAGTCCTCCATCTGGGATGATGCGACGGTCAGGGCATTCGAGGAAGCAGACATTACGCTGCTGTAACTGTGACCGGCTTCGGACAGGACCGCGGTTTGAAGCTGCCGGTAAAGGGCGACAGTGCCGGCAATGGACACATGCCGCGCATCTGCTGACCAGCCTTGTGCCGGTGAGTCATAGGTTTCAGAAAACCAATAGGAAAACGATTCGCGTATGCAACCGAATAAGGGAAAAGAGTGAACGAACCGGTTGTGTGGGCGCGGTTTGAGTAAGCCCCAAAGATGATTTTTGCTGCAAACTGAGCGAATCGGATGAAAAAGAAGTGTACAAGGTAGATCATACAGGTCAATTGACCTGTTGGAAGGAAATGACATAGCTCTGCAAGCGCACGCTTTGCAGAGCTTTTTTATAAGGCACACTCAAATGCAGCAGAAGAAATGGTACATTCCAACGACCACAATAGACTCTGTTGAAATCCATATCGAAAACGTTCTGTCCTGGCATGTCAACTCCTCCACAGGTGATACAAAGAGAGAAAAGCCCTCCGCACCGCCGATCCACAGGTGGGATGGAGATTGGAGGGTTTTAGACTTCCTGTTGCGCCGTTTTAACGGCGACTGCTTCTTGGTTGGAATCAATAACGGCTTTTGCCTTAACGTACGTATCCCGACCGATCCCAAGCTCATCGCATGCCTCTTGCGCAGTTATGTTCTTCTCCTGCATTCTTTTATTTACCAGATCTGTATAAACTCTTGCCATGCACAACTCGCCATATTGTTTTCTCTCCTGCTCATATCGTTTTCCAAGACTCGTCATATCTAAAACCCCCTTAATCCTTTTTTCCTGCTCTTCAGTAATATAATTGCCAAGCGCCACATACATTGCCGAAAGAACGAATGATGTTCCGGCCTCATCTGCCGGCTGCATCTTTGAGGCTGTCTCTATCACCTCGTCAATCATCTTTATCTTCGCTGGTGTACCCTTTTTTGTAAGCGGAAGAATAACCAACCGCATCAAATCTGCATCTTCCAATTTCTCACCAGCTTGCACTCTCTTTCTGATTCGCTCATATTCTGCATCGCCATCAATTTTTGACAGAAATGCTTGCTCTACCTTTAGAGAGATTGCTCCTAGCTCCAGTGTATCCTCCGCAGTCTCAACATCGCAAGTGTAAACAACGATGATTCGTATCCGCAATCGTGAGTCAGGAGTATAAAACTTCTTAGCAAGTCTTGTTGCATACTCCAAGTACTTGATCTTGTTAATACTTCTATAAGCAGACTCATAATCAACGATTGCGATTGAGTCATCCTCGAGTAAAAACACATAATCGGAAATCCTATAAGAAGCCTCGATAACCGGAAGTTCTGTGGGCAAGTACGCCTTGATTGCAGGAACATTTTTCAATCCGTAAACTTCAAAGGTTTTCTCGCCAAATGTGTTGGCCAGAATTTTGCTTACTATGTCTTTACCTTGATATGGTCGAATCGTACCGTTATCTTCAGCCAACAGCAATCGCCCCTCTAAAAAACTCAATCAAAACCAGAATATGTACACCCCATCCGGTTTACCTAAAGGATACCACGGTTGGACCGGAAAGGAAAGAATTTCAACGCCTCTATCCCAAATTTTACAGGCGATCCGAATGTACAACTCCAAATGTATTCGAACCATTTTAACCGCTTTATGCCACATGTATTCGACCCACTTCACGAAAAAGGGTGTTCAGGAGACTGGCGATTTATTTCCGCAAGCCACTCGTCGCGTTTCTGTTCC
>JAFUBF010000239.1 GCA_017460325.1 Clostridia bacterium
AGACCGAGATCTTAAGATCTTAGGCTAGTCAACCAGGGCTCTTGCAAAGACTGCGCAAGCCCCCACTTCAGCCCTTGGGCTAAGTGGTGGGTAATTGACAGTGAAACCCGAACTGGAACAGATTCCCGAACAGGGTCCGCCCGATGAGCGGCAGTGCCGTGGCATTGGCCCAGATAATGGCCATGTACGTCAGGAGCAGAAACCACGCGCTGATAAACCCGTGATCATGCCCGAAGCATTTCCAGGTATAGGTATAGGTCCCGCCTCCATCCGGATAACGGTTCATCAGGTAATGGTAATTCAGTGCCAGGATCAGCATGATCAGGCCGCCGGCGATGAGACCCACGGCTGACCCGACAGGACCTGCAATCGGCAGGAACGTCGTGCCCGGCATGACAAATGAACCCCATCCGACACTGCAGCCAAAGGCCAGCGCCCACGCACCCAGCTGTCCCAGATACGTCCTTTGGCGAGGCTCCCCACTCGGTTCAGGAGTTCGAACCATTCTTTTACGCCCTCTTTCTCAAATGGCAGGCCTGTCCTATTCCCTGAGACTCTGCTGTCCTGCCGCAAATCTCACCTGAACGGAAAGTGCTTATCCTTCCTTGTACCGGCGGATTCCCTCCGTCGTCTTTCCGTACAGGGCACGGATTTCCGCGATTTTCGCTGCGACCGCCTCATCCGTCATTTTCCGGGCATTGCCCGGCCGGTATTCCTCCGCGATGTCAGAGGCCATGTCCGCCAGGCGGGTGAGCCCAAGATTTCCGCATACGCCTTTCATGGCATGGGCCGCCTCAAACAGTTGCACCGGGTCCATCCCGTTAGCCGCCTCCAGCAGCTTTTCCACCACGCCGTTGTCACTCAGCTTCCGGATATGCTTGTCCATCAGCTTTTCCACCCGGACTACCCGGATCGCCTGATCATAGTCGCCCTCAATCTGCGCATACAGTTCCCGAAGCGTCATTTCTCCGATCTCCTCTCCATTTCCAGTTCTTTCCGGATCAGTTTTTCAAACTCCTCCGGCGGTACCGGCCGGGAAAAATAGTACCCCTGCACCAGGTCGCACCCGGCATCTTTCAGAAGGGTCATCTGTCCCTCCGTCTCAACGCCCTCGGCCACTACCTCCAGATTCAGGTATTTCGCGATATCCAGGATCAGTTCCACCAGCCGGTAATCCTTCTCGCTCTTTTCAATGTTCCGGACAAATTTCATGTCCATCTTGAGCACGTCAATGGGCATCTCCGAGAGCATGTTGAGGGAGGAATAGCCGGAACCGAAGTCATCCATCTCGATTTCAAATCCCAGTTTTCGAAGCCGCGCCACCACCTCAAGCAGCCGATGGGCGTTGTCCGTATACGCGGACTCCGTCACCTCCAGTTTCAGGTCCCGGAATTCGAGACCGTTATCCCGGATGAGTCCCACCAGCTTTTCCACCAGATCCGGCGCAAACACGTCCGCTCTGGACAGGTTGACCGAGACCGGCAGACGGTAGCCGAGCTTTTCCTTCCACCTGGCAATCTGCCCGGCCGCCTCCCGCCAGACATAGTCATCCACCACGCTGATGAGGCCGTTTCCCTCAAAGAGCGGGATAAATTTCTTCGGGGAAATCATGCCAAGATCCGGATGGCACCACCGGACCAGCGCCTCTGCACTGCTGAGCCGGGGCGGGTCCACCTGAATGTTGTACTTCGGCTGATAATAGACCTTGAACTGCCTTTCCTCCACCGCCACCTGCAGGTCATTGAGGAGCCGCTGCCGCAGCATCTCCTGCTGCCGCATGTCCTCATCATAGACCATGAGGGGATTCTGGTAGTCCCCCCGCACCATGTTGCAGGCCGCTCTGGCCTGGTCAAAGAGCAGGATCGGCTCCGCGTCCCCGTGCCAGGGCCTCACCCCCATGCGAAGACGCACATTGGCGTTGCTGGCAAAGGCATTGACCTCGCTTTGGAACCGGTCCAGGATTGCCCGGTAACTGCCCTCGGTCCGGCAGTAAATGACATACCGGTCCGCGTCATACCGGCTGGCAATTCCCTGGGTTTCCTCCAGAAAATCCCGGATCGCCCGGCCAATGACCCGGAGAATTTCATCCCCGAATTCCCGGCCATCCAGTGCGTTAATCGAATGGAACTGTTCAATATTGAGCACGAGGGCATCCAGGTGCATGCCCGGATGATACCGGTACAGCCGGTTCGCGTATTCGATGAAGAAGTTCCGGGTATAAAGCCCCGTCAGCTGATCATGTTCCGCCGCGGAAATCAGCTGACGGCCCTCACTCAGCTCAATGATCCGGTCAACGCGTGCCAGGATCACCTCGCGCACATCAAAGGGCTTGGTGATGAAGTCGGCCGCGCCCAGCTGCAGGGCCTTCAGCTCCGCATTTTTGTCCGCCGTCAGGACAATGACGGGGATTTTGGAGAGCGCCTCCTCCTCCCGTACTTTTTCAAGGACTTCCATCCCGCTCATGACCGGCATCATGAGGTCGAGCAGAACCAGGGACAGTTCGCCCCGGTGTTCCCGCATCAGGTCCAGGGCTTCCTTTCCGTTTTCCGCATAGAGCAGTGCATACTTACCCTCAAGGATATCCCCCAGCAGGTCCCGGTTGATTTCCTGATCATCCACCACCAGGATCATCTGCGGGCGTTGAATCTGTTTTGAGTTGATCATTTTGCTGTTTCCATCCTCCGAACCCACTTTTTCAGTGTCGCATAGAGTAAATCCGCATCAATGGGCTTCACCAGGTGTTCATTCATGCCCGCCTCAAGGGAATGACTCACATCCGAGTCAAACGCATTGGCCGTCAGGGCAATAATCGGAACGGATCTGGCATCTGGCCGGTCCAGTGCCCGAATCCGCCGGACACTTTCCAGTCCGTCCATGACCGGCATTCTCAGATCCATCAGGATCGCATCATAGTATCCAGCCGGAGATGCGCGGAACATGCTGAGCGCCACCTGTCCGTTTTCGGCATGTTCACTCAGGGCCCCCTCCTCCTCAAGGAGATCGGCCACAATTTCCGCATTCTCACGTATATCCTCGGCAATCAGAATCCGGCGGTTTTCAAGGGACATGTCCTGTTCCTTTTCCTGCTCCGTCTGCACGCGTTTCATGGGAACCATCACCGTAAACACGGAGCCCTTCCCCTTTTCGCTCTGCACCCGGATCTCCCCGCCCAGCAGATGCACCCGGTCGCGCGTGACCGTCAGGCCAAGGCCGGTGCCTCTGTACTTCGTGGTGGAGGAACTGTCCTCTTTCGTCAGCGGCTCAAATGCCCGCCCGAGAAATTCCGGGCTCATTCCGATGCCCGTATCCCGGACCGTAAACTGCAGGATGTACCCCTCCGCATCCGACTGGGGGACATCGGCCGTAAAATCCACCCGGCCCCGCTCCGTAAACTTCACCGCATTGTCCAGGAGATTCATCAGGACCTGATCCAGTATGTGCCCGTCGCCGTTGACCCGCTCCGGAACCCCGTCGTCCGCATGGAAATGCACCTCTATGCCCTTTGCCCGGCCCAGTCCACAGGAGATTTCCCGCAGCCTTTCCAGCATCCCGGTCACGGAAAACGGCTCCTCATGGACCGTCAGCTGGCCGTTTTCCATGTCCTGCATATCCAAGACATTGTTGACAAAGTTCAGCAGATACCGGCTGCTGTATCCGATTTTTTCCAGCTCCTCCTGCATTTCGGGCGAATTTCCCGAATGATGCAGCGCCAGGGTATCCAGTCCCAGGATCACATTGAGGGGCGTTCGCATCTCGTGGCTGATGGTGGCCAGAAAATTGTTTTTTACCCGATTGCTCTCCTGCGCTGCCAGTAACTTCGACTCAAGATGCTCATTCTCGATAATCTTCGCCGTGATCCGGTTGAGCAACCGGTACATGGCAAAGACAAAGATGCTGCCGCCAAAGAGAATCCCGGCAACCAGCAGGTCCGGTTTTCCAAACAGGCCTACGCCCAGATATCCGAGGAGGAACAGGCACAACAGAATCACCGGGATGTACAGCATGACCTGGTTATTTTCCCAGTTTCCCCTCTTCTGAATATAGCGGACAAACCGGGTAAATCCGACGATGTTGTAAACCATCAGGGCACTGCCGGCATAAATCATGCCGTAGATCAGCCATCTGATCATTTTCCCCTCCTTCGAGAAGCCTCAAAGACCAAACGAGCCCTGCCTGGAAATACCCGAATCCGGGTGCGATCCATGCCGCTCTGCATTGGTCGCGCCTGCATTCTCCGAAATTGCGCCTGTGTTTTTTACTGTCTCCGGTCACCTTCCATCCGGATCCGCTGCCCAACAGGGCAGGATCTTCATGACGGTTTGGGAAACCGAAATTCGGTATGCGTGTGTCCCCGGTATCTCCTGCATCAAGCGGTCTGCACAGCATCTGGCATCTGGGCCTGGCAGACACAGAAAACGCTCCGCACCGTTCCCCCCGTTCAGAGGTTGAAACAGGAATCGGCGGATGACACGCTTCGGCTAATCAGAAAGTCAGTTTCTTAACGAGTGCTTTTTTCTGGAAGAAAGAAATGCCATAGCAGATGACTGAATCATATCCACTGAATCCCTTCCGGTATTCCTTATCTATAATCTGCTGTTTCCCCTCCAGTGCATCCCTTTCCATGTCCTCTTCCCTATCAGACTTTTTCGCTTCAAGAATCATTCCACGTTTATTGTGCTTCTCTCTCACAACAATATCGGATCTGCCGAGTCCATTCTCCTGATTGGATTTTACAGCGTATCCCAGTCCGGAAATGATGCCTGTCAAAAATGCATGATAGTAGTTTTCATGATAATCATGGTAGCTGATGGTCTCAAAGAGAATATCCGTCATCATCCCGGATGCGGTTCCCTCGTCGCCATTCCACAGTGCTCTCATCAGCTCTTTCTGTTTTGAACGATCCAGTTCCAGCGCGTTGTTAAAACGCTTTACAACCGTCCCCTCAAAGATGCTCGAAATCTCATTATTCGGGATCCTGAGTTCCACCGTATTTCCATCCGACTCCGGATCCACTTTCGTCAGGTATCCGGTCATCAGCAGGACGCTCCAGAGATTGTCCTCAGACTCATGCATTGTGTCATAGGTCAACTCGTCTGAAACCGTCTGCTCAATGGATCCGCCATTCAGAAGGATTTCAAATTTATCGCTTACATCAAAATCTGTTCGCTCAACAAAAGTCAGAAGGATGCCGTTGTGACTTGTGTTCTTCCAGTAGTTTTTCGGCTTCGCATTTCTGTTTCTGAGAAGCGCAGCCACATAACACATCACATCCCAGGGGCAGTATACCGGTGTGCTTCCAAATACATACCCATCATACCAGGATCGAATGTCGTCGGTCTTTTCCTGACGATCTGTCTCCTCAAGTATTCTATCAACTTCTTCCTGAGTAAAACCAAAATAATCGGAAAAATCGTCATCCAGCACAGAGTAGGACATGAAATTATTTGTTCCGGTAAAGATGCTCTCCTTGGCAATCCGAAGACATCCCGTAACAACGGCAAACTTCAAATACTCGTTTCCCTTCAGTGCTGCATCGAACATTCCACGGATCACATCAAGCATCTTTATGTAAAACTGATTTTCATCTGTGTTCTGCTCACTTGCTTTTGCCAGCGGAACATCGTATTCATCAATCAGGAGGATCACCGGTTTCTCATACACCGCAACCATCATGCGCATGATGGTCTTCAGTGAATCAGCCACATTTGCATAAGATGCCTTTTGTGCTTTCAGATCCAAAAAAATCTGCCGGTCGTCACTGTCAATCTTGTCACTTTCCAGAAGTTGCTCGTGCGTCTTACATAATCCTGCCAGTTTCACTTGAAGCTTTTCATAGGCATTCTCAAATGAAAGCGCCTCAACACCTTTGAGCGTCAGAAACAACACCGGGTACTGATTCATCCATTCCCTGCAGAAAGCTTCATGCTTCATGATGTTCAGTCCGGTAAAAAGCTCCCGACTGTCGCCCTTCTGAACACTGAAAAAGTTCTCCATCATGCTCATCATGAGCGTTTTGCCGAAGCGGCGGGGACGCGTGAAAAGCGTTACCTTATTGCTGGTACTGCTGAGCAGATCATAAATCAGTTCAGTCTTGTCAACATAGCAATTCTTATCTCTGCGGATTTCGGCAAAAGACTCATTGCCTACCGGAATTATCATGGTCTTCAAGCCCCCTTGAATGTTGCTTTGGCTTTTGACGCCGTATGACTGATATGGGACATGTTCTTGATAAACCGATGCAAAACATCAGGCCCATCCTTATAATGCCACCTTGGCTTTCGGCGCCGTATGATTGACAGAAAAGATGCGCATGCGGAAAACGTACATCAGAAAAAATCCGGCAGGCATTGAAGAGCAGATGGCAAGTTTGTCCTCTCCTCCATTATACTCCTGAATACCCGTTTCAAAAAGAGGCAATTGTCCACCTTTCGGTACGGCAATGTTCAGGCCACTCCCCTTACGGATACAGAATATAGGAGATCAGTTTCCAGTTCTCCTCATTTTCAGGACTGCCGTTCATGTTGATGACCGCTGTCCCCTGCCGGTTATGTTCCACCTTGTACATGGACTGGGCGCGGCTGGCGCTCAGGGTGCAGACTGCCTCAGGCTTCCAGCTTTCCCCTTCACCGTACACGGTAAAGGCAACCCGGTACAGTCCACTCTCAAGAACCTCCACGCCATCCAGAATGGCAAAACCGCCGGTTGACCTTCCGCCGGTCTCCTGACTATAATAGTATCCCCCCTGATACCAGTACCGGGTATCCGTCACATTGACACTGACACCGAAATACCGGTCCACGATTTGGGGAATCTCCTGCCCGTCAATCCGGACATTGTAATCCCCCCACTCACCGTATTCGCGGTTCCGGTTGAACAGGGTATCCACGGCAAAGTCCACCAGATCCCGTTCCCCGTACTCTTCCATGGTAAACGCGCCGTTGCCGCCGAACCACGTGTCCGTAAAGGCAGTCAGGAACAGGTTGAGACGAATGACCAGACCCTCATCCGGCGTCACCGCCGTCCCGGTCTCAGGTTCCCGCCGGGTCAGATACTCGCTGAGCACATACCCGATCTTTCCCTTATAGCATACCTCGGAAAAGTCCCCTTCCGGCTCACTCAGGTAGATCACTTTTCCACCAAGGGGGATCCGGGTAATTTCCCATCCTTTCCGTCTGGGGGTTTCCCTCAGGGTCACATACTCATTGACATTGGAGACAATACCGATATCCCCGGCATTTCCCGTATCTGCCAGCCCGAAACCGGTCAGCAGCAAAAGAAGACACAGAAACACTCCTGCGATTTTCATTCTCATTTCCTCCTTCAAACACATCTGTCCGCCACACCCGGGCAAGGCCCGCATGACCTGCCAAATACGGGCAGATTCCGCACAATACCTGCAGCTCCGGCTGCAACGGAGGCACACATGAACAGTTTCTTTACCGCCAATGAACGCAGCGCCAGCCCTCTGGCAGACCGCATGCGTCCCCAGTCCCTGGATGAATTCATCGGGCAGACCCACATCGTGGGCAAGGGCCGTCTGCTCCGGCGAGCCATTGAGGCCGACCGCATGACCTCCTCCATTTTTTACGGACCGCCCGGATGCGGCAAAACCACCCTGGCGCATATCATCGCCAACAGCAGTCACGCGGCCTTTGCCCGGCTCAACGCCGTCACCAGCGGTGTGGCGGATGTCCGGAAAGTCATCGCCGAGGCAGAGCAGCGGCTCTCCCTCTACGGAACCCCCACCTATCTCCTCCTGGATGAATGTCACCGGTGGAACAAGGCCCAGAGCGACAGCATCCTTCCGGCCATCGAGCAGGGAAAGATCCGGTTTATCGGGTCCACCACGGAAAATCCCCTGGTGGCCATGACCCCGGCCATCGTCAGCCGGTGCCGGCTGTTCGAGTTCCGGGCCCTGACCCCGGAGGATCTCCTCGTCGCCCTTAACCGGGCGCTCGCCGACCCCATCAACGGATACGGCACCATGGCGGTAAAGGCAGATCCCGAGGCCCTTTCCCACATCGCCCGCATTGCGGGCGGTGATGTCCGCAACGCCCTCGGGGCACTGGAACTGGCGGTGCTCAGTACCGAGCCGGACCAAAGCGGTCTCATTCACATCACCCTGGAGGTAGCGGAGGAATCCATTCAGAAGCCGATTCTGCGCTGCGATGAATCCCTCTACTATGACATGCTCTCCGCCTTCTGCAAGAGCATGCGCGGCAGTGACTCAGATGCCGCCCTGGCCTGGTTCGCCCGGCTCATCTATGCCGGCGTGGATCCCCGGCTCATTGTCCGGCGCATCATCGTACACGCCAGTGAGGATGTGGGCCTTGCCAATCCCCTGGCCATGCTGCAGGCCAATGCCGCCGCCAATGCCCTTGAAACCGTGGGCATGCCGGAGGCACGCATCAGCATTGCCCAGGCCATTATCGCGGTCTGTGAAAGCCCGAAATCGGACAGCGTCATCCGTGCCGTTTCGGAGGCCATGGCCGATGCGGAAAAGGGCGGTTTCCAGCCCGTTCCCCCGCACCTGCGGGATACGCATTACAAGGGGCACGAGCGGATCGGCTCCGGGAAGGGCTACCTGTATCCCCACGATTTCCCGGGCCACTATGTCCGGCAGGAATACATGCCCGCAGAGGTGGCCGGCCATCGCTATTACATTCCGTCGGATCAGGGCCAGGAACTCAAACTCCGGGAACGCCGGCGCACACGGGGAATCGTGGATCCCTGAGACGGAAAAGGCCCTTTCAGGGCGTTTTCGGCAGCGTTCCCGCCAGCCGCTGCATCAGCAGTGTATTGCGGTTGTCCACGGTCACATGGCCGACACAGTACGCAACCGCCTTCTTCGTTCCCACCAGAACCAGGCCACGCCTGGCTCTGGTCACACCGGTATAAATCAGATTTCGCTGCAGCATAACGTAGTGAGTCATCATGACCGGCATGACCACCACCGGATACTCGGCGCCCTGCGCCTTATGCACCGTGGTGGCATAGGCCAGCACCACCTCATCCAGCTCGGTCACATCATACACCAGGACGCGTCCATCAAAGGCGATCTCCACCGAGTCCTCTCCGGGATGCATCCCCACGATCCGGCCGATATCCCCGTTAAACACTTCCTTGTCGTAATTGTTGCGAATCTGCATGACCTTGTCATACAGCCGGAACACGGCTCCGCCACGCCGCACTTCCTCCGTGCCCTCTCTCTGGGGATTCAGCGCCCCCTGTAAAAGCTCATTGAGGACCGCAGCCCCCACAGGACCTCTCTGCATGGGGGTCAGTACCTGAATTTCACTGGGTCTGACGTGGAAAAATCCCGGAAGACGGTCCTTGACCAGGGACACGATGGATGACGCGGCCTTTTCCGGCACTTCCTCCTCAATGAAGAAGAAGTCCGTTCCCTTCCCGTTTGACAGTTCCGGAAACTCGCCCTTATTAATCCGATGAGCATTGGTAATGATCCGGCTCTGGGCTGCCTGACGGAAAATGCGCGTCAGACGGACCACCGGGAAAACCCCTGAGCCGATGATGTCCCTCAGCACATTGCCCGCACCCACCGAGGGCAGCTGATCCACATCCCCCACCAGAATCAGCCGCATGCCATCCGGTACGGCCTTCAGCAGGCTGTTCATGAGAATGGTATCGACCATGGAACACTCATCAATAATCAGGACATCCCCGTCAAGCGGGTTATCCTCTTTGTGCTGATATCCCTGGGGTGGCTTAAACTCCAGCAGGCGATGGATGGTCTTTGCTTCCATCTGTGTCACCTCACTGAGCCGCTTTGCCGCCCTTCCGGTGGGCGCGGCCAGGAGGATCCGTGCCCCCGCCGTCCGGAACGCCCGGATAATCCCCATGGTGGTGGTGCTCTTTCCGGTACCCGGCCCGCCGGTCAGGACCATGACCTTGCTCCTGACCGCCGTCCGTATGGCATCCATCTGGATCTGGTCATACTGAATCCCATCCGGTCCGCCCGGGAACAGATCTGCCCCCTCCGGAACACGGACCGTGGGCGGGGACTGGCCGATCCGCCTGAGTCTTGCCGCAATCCCGATCTCCGCGAAATAGAAGGCCGGCAGACAGATGGCCAGCGGCATGGCCTCATCCGGCTCAAGGGGGTGATCCGGCTCGAGGACCTGCGTGCGCACATCCTCCGCCTGAATCATTTTCGACAGCGTCTCCTCCAGGAGTTTTCGTTCGACCTCCAGGAGGTCAGTTCCGGTATCCAGCAGCTGACTTTTGCCGGCATAGCAGTGGCCCAGTTCGGAAAGCTTGTTGAGCGTATAGAGAATTCCGCTTCGCAGGCGCTCGAACCGTTCCTTTCCGAATCCCATTTTCGCTGCAATCTGGTCCGCCGTCTTGAAACCGATTCCCCAGATATCATCCGCCAGCCGGTACGGATTCTCCGTCACCACGTGGATGCTTTCATTCCCGTATGTCTTGTAAATCCGGGCGGCATGCGCGACTGAAACCTCATGTTCCTGCAGGAACACCATGATGTTCTTCACTTCGCGCTGGGCCACCCAGCTTTCGCTGATTTTCCTGGCCCGTTCACGGCCGATGCCGGGAATCTCCGTCAGGCGCTCCGGGCTTTCCTCAATGATTTTGAAGGTATCCTCGCCGAAACGGTCCACGATCTTTTTCGAATAGACTTTCCCGATGCCCTTCACCAGGCCGGACCCCAGGTAACGCTGGATGCCGTACACTGACGCCGGCAGCGCTTCCTCATACGAAACGACGCTGAACTGCTTTCCGTATGTCCGGTCCATTTTGAAAAAGCCGCTGACCAGGAGAACCGAGCCCACATGGACACCCGGCATGCTGCCCACAACCGTGACCGTGTCCGAATAGCTTTTTACCCGGCATTTCAACACGCTGAACGTGTCGGATTCAAATGTAATCCGGTCCACCAGGCAGCGAAGTCTTTCGACCTTTTCCCGACTCTCCATGTATCCTGCTCCATCCTGTCCGGCATTCCTGACTTAATGCCTTCTCACCCTGATTTTCCTTCATTATAACCGAACAGGACCGACGCTTGCAACTTTCATCCGTGAAATGCGCCCGCATTTCAGGTTCTTCACCCGATCTGTCCGTCACGATGTGTCTTGAATTCCACCCGATGGCAACTCATGCGTTTTTCACGCAAGCCGATGTCGCTTTCCAGTTGACCGCTCAACGGAGGCACCTTGATGATCACGTGGTAAAGACCAAAAAGAGCCTATCTGAAGTGATAGACTCCCGGGTTATTTTTTATATAAAGACTTTAAACTATAACTTAATCCCATTGTATTCATTTGCTTCTGACGTTCATCTTCGCATCCATTCAAATGATAAACCTGAAAACCGGTGATTTCATCAGTAAGAGAATCTCGAAATATTTCTACTCCATTTTCGAAATCATCGCCGTATGAATCACCTTTATCATTCAAAAAATGCACGTATAAGATGTCTGAAAACGGATCATATTCACTTCGTTCTATCGGCCTTGTAAATTGTTCTATCATCTGACACCTTCTCCAGCTGTTTTGGCGACACTTTATGTGCCGTTACAAAATGTCCTTGTGACAACGTGGGATCTTCATACGCAACTGCGACCTTCCCTGCAAATTTTGGATTCGGTAGTAACTGAACTGTCTGGAGATTGAGATGGACCAATCATTTCTGCCCTCATTCAACAAGGTTTGAAATCTGTGGCACTCATCTAAGATCTGTCTCCTTGTTCACGTTAACCATTTTGAATTTCGTATACTTTGAAATGGGATTTTCTGTGGTGAAAAACCATAGAAGGTGAACGAAATTCCATGGGTCCCATTTCACAGGAAGGCTGTTCTGTCAGAATTCATCTGTAGCGGCGTGCCAGATCGAATCGGGAGCATGTCCAAAGCGGTAAATACCGCCCTTGGAT
>JAFUBF010000240.1 GCA_017460325.1 Clostridia bacterium
CAACGGCATAACAGTTGACGCCGAGAAGACCGCCGGTCACTGTGTGAATGGTCATGTCAAAACCCCTTTCGTGAGTCCATGAGAATGGTTACCGGTCCGTCGTTTACCAGCGAGACTTTCATATCCGCGCCGAAAATGCCGCACTCCACCGGAATCCCCATGGCCCGAAGTGACTGGCAGTACTGTTCATACAGCGCTTTTGCCTGTTCCGGCCGCTCCGCCCGGTCAAAGCCGGGGCGCCTGCCGTGCCGGGCATCCCCCAGCAGGGTAAACTGGGAGATGGCCAGAATGGATCCGCCGATGTCCAGAATGGAACGGTTCATTTTTCCCTGGTCATCCTCAAAAATCCGCAGGTACGCCGTCTTCTGTACGCAGTAATCCACATCCTGCTGCGTATCCCCTGTTTCTGCGCCGCACAGCACCATATATCCGTGTCCGCACTGTCCGACCTGCGCACCATCCACACTGACCTCTGCGTGCAGAACACGCTGGATAACAAGCCGCATGAAATTCCTCCCGCTTTTCTGTTTTCCGGCCCCGGATGGACCGGATTCAGATACGTGAAATGCTGATGGTATCCTGCCGCTTCTCGAGCTGCCGGATTACCCAGTCCAGTTCCTTCTTGTTGGCCACCTGAAGGGTCAGTTCAATGGTACAGGTCTGATTGGACGGATTGAGACGTGCCGAGACCGCCGTCACCGTGATCTTGAGCGCCGTCAGGTAGCTCATGATATCCGCCAGCAGATTGTGGCGGTCCTGACAGTGAATCTGAAGGGATCCGTTATACGAGGTATTGGTGGTATCCGCCCATTCCGCCGTGACCCATCTGGCCGGATCATGAGTGGCATTGACATTCACGCATTCCTGAGAGTGCACGGTCACCCCGCGTCCTCTGGTGATATACCCGATGATTTCATCTCCCGGCAGCGGTGCGCAGCACTTGGCAAAATGCACCTGACAGCCGGGCAGACCGGCAATCTTGATCCCCGCATCCGTCTTTCCATGGGAGGCATGAGTGGTTCCCTGTCCGGGACTGACCCTCGGCTGAAGCGGGATCAGGGGCTTTTCCTGCTGCCTGATTTCATCTACCAGACGGGTAATCAACTGGTTGGAGGTAATGCCCCCGCTGCCCACGGCCGCATACAGATCCTCGAGATCGGCAAAGGAGAACTTCCTGAGGATCGGCTCAAGATACTCACTTTTCTGCAGTGTGGAAAGGTGATGGCCCTGACGCTTTGCCTCCGCATCCAGCATCTGCTTACCGGTGGCGATATTCTCATCCTTCAGTTCCTTCTTGTAGAACTGGCGGATCTTGGCCTTCGCCTGGGAAGTCTTGACAATTTTGAGCCAGTCGCGGCTGGGACCCTTGCTGTTCTGCTGAGTGATGATTTCGACAAAATCACCGGTATTCAGCGGGGTGTCCAGGGTCACGATTCGCCCGTTCACCTTGGCGCCGACGCACTTGTTCCCGACAGCGCTGTGAATCCGGTAGGCAAAGTCGATGGGGATAGCCCCTTTGGGCAGGTCAATGATTTCCCCCTTCGGGGTAAACACAAAGATCTCATCACTGAACAGATCCACCTTGAGCGAACGGATGAATTCCTCGCTGTCTCTGGTGTCATTCTGCCAGTCGAGAATCTGACGCAGCCAATAGAGCTTGTTGTCAAGGGAATCTGCCACCTGCCGCCCTTCCTTGTACCGCCAGTGGGCCGCAATGCCATATTCGGCGATCCGGTGCATCTCATAGGTACGGATCTGCACCTCCAAGGGCATGCCGTTTTCCGAGATCACCGTCGTGTGCAGGGACTGGTACATGTTGGGCTTGGGCATGGAGATATAGTCCTTGAAGCGGTTGGGCACCTGACGCCAGAGGGTATGCACAACCCCCAGGACCGCATAACAGTCCTGCACGGAATCCACCAGGACCCGGATGGCGATGAGATCAAAGATCTGCTCAAAAGGCTTGTGCTGGAGGACCATTTTCCGGTAAATGCTGTAAAAATGCTTCGGGCGGCCGTCGATCTCAAAGTGGAGGTTCATCTCCTCCAGCTTTTTTTTGAGCTCGTCAATGACCTCATGAATACTGTTTTCCCGTTCCGCCCGCTTCATGCCGACCCGGATAATGAGATTCTGATACCCGTCCGGATCCAGATAGCGCAGACACAGATCCTCAAGCTCCTGCTTGATCATATAGACGCCCAGACGGTGTGCCAGAGGCGCATAGATGTCCAGGGTTTCCTGGGCAATCCGTTTCTGGCTCTCCGGCGGCTGGGATTTGAGGGTGCGCATGTTGTGCAGGCGGTCTGCCAGTTTAATGAGCACCACCCGGATGTCCTTGGACATGGCGAGAATCATCTTGCGGATACTCTCCGCCTGCTGATCCGCCTTGGAGGTAAAGTCGAGCCGTTTGAGTTTGGTCACGCCATCTACCAGCTGTGCCACCTCAGTTCCGAATTCCTGCTCAATAACCTCCTGTGTGCATCCCTCACAGTCCTCCACGGTGTCGTGAAGAAGACCGGCGGCGATCGTCGGCGCATCCAGCATCAGTTTGGCCAGAATGCTGGACACGGTCAGCGGATGGATAAAATACGGTTCCCCGCTTTTTCTTTTCTGTCCCTCATGCGCCTTCTCTGCAAAATGA
>JAFUBF010000241.1 GCA_017460325.1 Clostridia bacterium
TCGGCCTTGCGCAGTTCTTCCTTCTGTGCCTCCAGTCCCTTTGCGGCATCGTCATAGTAGACGATGTCGGAGTTGTGGTAAAGCGGGAAACTGCAGTGCCTGGACAGGTAGGCGGAAACCGTTGACCACCGTTCGCTGTCCGAGGCCAGATCCTTTGAGGCCTGCGATGCGTTAATGGCCGCATTTCCGCTGTTCAGAGCGGGAACCAGTTCCTTATCCACGGCCGTGTAACGGCTTCGCATGAAGGCGGTGCTGCCGCTGAGGCCGACGATCAGGTAAAGCGCCGTACCGAGGAAGGGGAATAACAGGATCAGAATAATCCAGGGCGTTTTCATCGCACTGGTGACGGGCTTATTGTAGATGTACAGAGCCAGCAAAAGGGCGAATACCCGCATCAGAACCTCAATCCAGACGGCAAATTTGCTTAGCCGGGTAAAGAGCAGGACGATGAGGACGACCTCAAGCAGAATGACGAGGACACACAGAGCCATTCTGCGAACGCCATTCTGGGCAGCAGCTTTCGTTTCTACTGTGGTATTGTTCATGTCAAACCTCCGGTTCTTGATTCGTTTCTGCCTTGCACCGGGAAAAGCCGCACATTTCATGCGTGCTGAAACGCCCAATGCAAAAAAAGAAGATCAGCCGAAACAGGACTGATCTCACAGATGGTGGATTGGAGTGGACTCGAACCACCGACCTCCCGCTTATCAGGCGGGTGCTCTAACCGGCTGAGCTACCAATCCGAAGAACGAGACGTATTATAATGCCGGGCAAATCAATTGTCAATAAAAAATCGAAGGTGGTTTTTTGTGAAAAACAACCAAAACGTTCCGTCTGTGGAGACGAAAAAGGCCGCTCCCGCAGGGGAGCGGCCGGGAATCAGATGGAATGGCAGGTTTTCTTTGGACGATGGAAGAGATGTCCTGCATGCCCGGAGAGTGCCTGATCTGACCGGGATGCAGCCAGTGTGGCGGAGGGAGCGGGCTGAATGTGATGCGCCTTGGTCAGCAGGGCCTGCTTACAGTGGAAGTAGGCGGGAATCAGAAAGATGTCCGCCATGACCCAGGCAAGAGGACTGGCAAAGGTACATCCGGCAAAGCCCATGAGGGGGATGAGAACCATTCCCGCGATTATCCGGGCGATCATTTCCATCAGGCCGGAAAAGATGGAGAACATGGAAAAGCCCATGCCCTGGATGGAAAAGCGGATGACGTTGACCAATGTCAGAGCCGGATAGAAAAGGGTATTGGCCAGCAGGTACTGCTGGGACATGGAAAGGATGGATTCCGTACCGGAGCCGGTGACAAACAGCCTGGCCAGAGGGGTGCCGAACAGAGCACAGATGAGAACGGCGAAGACGGTATACACCGTGCCGATAACGGAGCCGGAGACGATGCCTTTGTCGAGGCGGTCATAATGTCCCGCGCCCACGTTCTGCGCGCAGTACGTGGCCCTGGTGCTGCCGAGAGCAGTGGGAACGCAGGCCAGGAAGGTGTTGATCTTTCCGGCTGCCGTCACGGCGGCCACGGCGGAGGAGCCGAGGGAATTGACGCCGACCTACAGGATGATGCTGCCGATGGCTGTAATGGACTACTGAAGGCCCATGGGGATACCATAGCTGCACAGCTCCCGGATGCGATCGGACCGGACCTTGCAGTCGGACCGGCGGAGGTGCAGGATCGGGAACTTCATGCGAATCCACTGGAGACAGAGGAGGCCGGAGATTCCCTGGCTGAGAACCGTGGCAAGAGAGGCACCGAAGATGCCCAGCCTGAGGTTCAGAATGAAGAACAGGTCCAGGATCACGTTGAGGACCGAGGAGAAAATCAGAAAGAACAGAGGGGTGCGGCTGTCGCCGAGTGCCTGCAGGTAACCGGAGAGCATGTTGTAAAGCAGGGTGGCAGGGATGCCGGCAAAGATGACGACGATGTACTGGTACGCCTGCTCAAGGCAGTCCTCCGGCGTGCCCATGAGGATCAGAATTCTGCGGCAGAAGAGAACGGTGGTGATGGTCAGAACCGTCCCGAACAGGACGCACAGCAAAACGCCGTTTGCGACATAACTGCGAAGCCGCGGTTCATCCTGGGCGCCGAAGCTTCGGGCAACCGGAATGGCAAAGCCGGAGCAGATGCCCATGCAGAAGCCCAGGACAAGAAAGTTGATGGAAGCGGTGGCACCGACGCCGGCCAGGGCACTGACACCCAGCGTCTGTCCGACGATCATGGTGTCCACCAGATTATATAGTTGCTGGAAAATCATTCCGGTAAGAAGGGGGAGCATAAAACCCAGAATCAGTTTATAGGGTTTTCCCCGGGTCATATCCTGTGTCA
>JAFUBF010000242.1 GCA_017460325.1 Clostridia bacterium
CCCTGTACATCCAGGACATGCTGGACAACATGGACTTCAACTTCAAGGACGAGTTTGTCTGCACCGACATCCTGGTTCACTCCATCAACATGCTGGCCGGCTCCAAGAAGCAGATGGAAGCTTACGGCATCAAGAACTTCTCTGATCTGAAGGAATATGCCGCTGCGCATCCGTATCAGGTTTCCGTTGCCATGCTGACCGCCACCGGCGTTGACGGCATGTGCTTCGAAATTGCGACCGAAGGCTTGGCCCTGAACCCGGTTACCTATGAAGACGGCTCTGCTGTGAACAGCGATATGGCCGGCGGACATGTGGATCTGGCCGTTGGCGGCTATGATGACATGAGCGGTCTGATCGAGTCCGGCGACATCCTGCCGCTGCTGGTCTTCTGCGAGCATCGTCTCACCATCTTCCCCGACTGCGAGTGCACCGGCGAGCTGGGAATCGATTCCTATGCCGGTCCGTGGCGTGCCATCTTCGCCAAGAAGGACGTCCCGCAGGGTGCCATCGACACTCTCGTGGCAGCCGTTGAGGAGTGCCGCAAGGATCCCACCTGGACCGAGTTCCTGCACAATGCCGCTTATGACGAGCGCACAGTTCCCGCCCCGGGCGAGGAGCTCCAGAAGTTCTGCTTCAACGAGTACAAGGACCTGCGCGATTACATGGTCGAGCAGGAGACAATCGAGAAGGATTACGACGATCTCAAGTAATTCTCCGATCTGCTGAAAACAGAAACCATCCGCCGGGAAGGGGAAGCTTCTCCTTCTCGGCTCTTCATTGAAACGGAATTTACAAAATAGCCCCGCCAGAGAAAAGGAGCTGACAGTCATTGTTTGAACTGATTTGTAACGTTTTGCTGTTTATTTTCCTTGGGTACAGCTTCTTCACGCATGTCCTTGAGGCCAAGATTCCCAAGGCTTACACGAAGAACCCGAACGTGCTGTATCCGGATGTATGGCCGAAGGTCATTATCATTCTGCTGATGATCTGCATTGCAATCAATGTGGTGAAGATCATCAAAAAGAACAAGGGCAATCCCGATTTTACATTCGCTGCATTTGCGAAGAATTCCGTCAACTTCCTCAAATCCAAGATGTTCATCGGCATGATCGTGCTGTTTGTGGCGGCAATGGTCCTCGAAACCCTTGGCTTTGTGGTAACCGCAGCGCTTCTGCTTTTCGTGTATGGACTGCTGCTGGGCGAAAAGAACGTGATCCGTCTGCTGATCGTATCCGTTGTGGTGGCCCTTGTCATGCATATCCTGTTCAGCGGACTGCTGGATGTGACGCTGCCGCGCGGCAATATCGGATTCCTGCGTAACTTCTCCCTGTTCCTCGAGAATCTGTTCTAAGGAGGCGTAAAACATGAGTTTAGGTCAGATGTTTGTTACCGGCCTTAGTGCAGTCTGGGGCGGAGGTACCATGTTCCTGATGGTTATCCTTGCCATCATCCTTGGAACAATTTTCGGTGCTCTGCCGGGTGTTTCGGCCACCATGGCCGTTGCGCTGGGCCTTACCTTTACCTATACGATGGCTCCGCTGCCGGCAATCGTCTTCCTGGTTGCCATCTACTGTTCATCCATCACCGGCGGATCCATTACGGCAATTCTCTTTAAGATCCCGGGCGTTCCGTCCTCGGCACCGACGACTTTCGACGGCTATCCGATGGCGCAGCGCGGCGAAGCCGGAAAGGCACTGGGTGTTGCCCTGATGGCCTCCGCTGTCGGCGGTCTCTTCTCTGCGATCATCATGTTCCTGATGAGCCAGCCGCTGGCCAAGGCGGCTCTGGCCTTCGGACAGGGCGACCTGTTTGCCATCACGTTCCTGGGACTGTCCATTCTGGTCGTCCTTGATACCGAGCATATCCTGACCACCATCATCAGCGGCCTGCTGGGCCTGCTGCTGGCCTGTATCGGTCAGGACCCCATGGCCGGTGTTGCCCGTCTCACCTTCGGTCAGGTGAACCTCCTCTCCGGTATGGAGATGATCCCGGTTCTCATCGGTCTCTTCGCCATCACCGAGGTTCTCAAGCAGACCAATACCAAGAAGCGTCTTTCGGCAGATGACGGTGTTGGTGGAAACGGCGGACGCGTCAATACCAAGATGCCCACCTTCAAGGAAATCCTCTCCATCAAGTGGGTTCTGCTCCGCTGCTCCATCGTGGGTACGGTCGTCGGCATCCTCCCGGGCGCCGGTGCAACCATTGCCTCCTTCATGTGCTATACCATGGAGAACAAGCTCTCCAAGTATCCGGAGAAGTTCGGTACCGGTATCATCGACGGTGTTGCCGCCTCTGAGGCAGCCAACAACTCCGCTACCGGTGGCGCCATGGTTCCGCTGCTCTGCCTCGGTATCCCTGGCGGCAACGCGGCAGCCGTTATGGCCTCCGCTCTGGCACTGAAGGGCGTTCAGATGGGACCGCTGCTTCTGACGAATCAGCCGGAATACCTCTCTGCCACCTTTATCACCATGATCATCACCAACATCCTGATGGTTATCGTCGCAATCGGTATTGCAAAGGTCTTTGCACAGATCCTTGCCGTTCCGTACTATTACCTTGGACCCATCATCCTTCTCCTGGCACTCATCGGATCCTATTCCGAGGGCAACTTCGTTGGCGTATTCGTCATGGTCATTGCCGGTGTCATGGGTATTGTCTTTAAGTACATGCATCTGAACAGTGCCGCTGTCGTTCTTGGACTTGTTCTGGGCGGGATGTGCGAATCGCACTTCGCCCGCGCTTTCCAGACGGCCCACATCGTTACTCACCCGCTGACAGCCGGTGACATCGTGACCAAGGTCTTCCTCAGCCTGTTCGGATCGCCCATCGCTGCAGTCGTGATGACGGCCTGTATTCTCATGCTGCTCAGCCCGATCTACATGCCGCTGATCAAGAAAGCCAGGGGCAAACAGTAAGACAGGCTCTGCCTGAGAGAAAAGCAATCTTCATGGCCCTGCGTCCCATCTATTCCGGGGTCGCAGGGCTTTTTCAGAAAGGACAGGTGAAACCGGTGCTGAAGCTTCATGATTCAGGGGTTTATCTTCTTAACGGACGTGAAATCGTAACGGATGCGGCTGAGGTGGCCCGGAAAACCGGGAAAAAGGTGACCCCGGCAGAGGCATCCCAGGGAACCATCGCATATTCGGTTCTGGCTGCGCACAATAAGAGCGGGGACATGGATCATCTCCGGATGCGCTTTGACTCTCTGACCAGCCATGACATCACCTATGTGGGCATCATTCAGACAGCCCGGGCCTCCGGCATGACGAAATTCCCCATGCCCTACGTCCTGACCAACTGCCACAACAGCCTTTGCGCAGTGGGTGGCACGATCAACGAGGATGACCACATGTTTGCGCTTTCCGCAGCGCACAAGTACGGCGGCGTATATGTTCCCACCAACATGGCGGTCATCCACTCCTTCAACCGTGAGATGATGGCCGGCTGCGGACGCATGATCCTGGGCTCGGACTCCCATACCCGGTACGGTGCACTGGGAACGCTGAGTGTCGGCGAGGGCGGCGGCGAACTGGCCAAGCAGCTGGTGGGCCGGACCTATGATGTTGCCCGTCCCGGTGTCATCCTGATCTATCTGGATGGCGAACCCCGTCCGGGCGTCGGACCTCAGGATGTGGCGCTGACCATCTGCGGCGCCGTCTATGCCAACGGCTATGTCAAGAACAAGGTCATGGAATTTGTGGGCCCCGGCGTGGCCAAACTGCCCATCGAATACCGCAACGGCATCGACGTCATGACGACGGAGACGACCTGCTGGTCCTCCATCTGGGAGACGGATCAGGTGACCGAGGAGTATCTGACCATTCACGGACGTCCGGAGGCCTACCGGCAGATGAGCCCGGCAAACGTGGCCTATTATGACGGCTGTGTATACGTGGACCTGAGCACGGTGGAATCCACCATTGCGCTGCCCATGCATCCCAGCAACACCATCACGATCCGTGAGTTGCTGGAAAATCCGAAGGACATCCTGCAGGCATGCCAGGAAAAAGCGAATTCCCAGATTGTCGGTGCCAGCATTGATCTGGTGAGCAAGGTGCACGACGGCGGAATCTGGGTGGAGCAGGGCCTTGTGGCCGGCTGCTCCGGCGGAACCTTCGACAATGTCTGCGCTGTGGCGGACATTCTCCGCGGACGTTCCATCGGAAACGGAGCCTTTACCATGAGTGTCTATCCCGGCTCCATGCCGGCCTATCTGCAGCTGCTCAAGAATGGCACTCTCGGCGATATCGCGGCGGCGGGCGCCATTATCCGCGAGTGCTTCTGCGGCCCGTGCTTCGGAGCAGGCGATACGCCGGCCAACGGCGAGTTCTCCATCCGCCATACGACCCGCAACTTCCCGAACCGCGAGGGCAGCAAGCCGGGCGAGGGACAGATGAGCGCGGTTGCCCTGATGGATGCCCGTTCCATCGCGGCCACGGCAATCAATCATGGCAAACTGACGCCGGCCACGGATCTGGATATCAGGTATACGAAGTATCCGTACAGCTTTGACAAGTCCGTTTACGACAAGCGCGTGTATTTCGGCTATGGAAAGCCCGAGACGGAGCATGAGCTCAAGTTCGGACCGAACATCAAGGACTGGCCGGAGCAGCCGGCACTGACCGAGGATCTCCTGGTAAAGGTGTGTAGCTATATCACGGATCCGGTCACCACCACGGATGAACTCATCCCCTCCGGTGAGACTTCTTCCTACCGTTCCAATCCGGAGCGCCTCAGCGAGTTCGCTCTCTCCAGAAAAGATCCGGAGTATGTGGGACGCAGCAAGGCTGTTCGTGCCATTGAGCGTGACCGGATCGCCGGAAAGGGCTTGCCTGAGGAAGTGAAGGTGGTGTATAATGCGCTCTCGAAGGTCGTGCCTGTCGATCCGGAACATACGGATATCGGAAGCACTATCTTTGCTGTCAAACCCGGTGACGGTTCAGCCCGTGAACAGGCGGCCAGCTGCCAGCGTGTCCTTGGCGCATCGGCCAACCTGGCCAGAGAATATGCAACCAAGCGTTACAGGAGCAACTGCATTAACTGGGGCATGGCACCGCTTCTCGTCAAGGACGAGAGTGCCTTTGCTCTGGGTGACTGGGTCTTTATCCCGGGTCTGCGCAAGGCAGTGCTCGAGGGGACGCCGTCCTTTACCGCCTATGCGGTCAAGCCGGATAGCACGGTGACGCCGTTTGCGGTCAGCCTTGGTGACCTGACGCCCGACGAGCGCCAGATTATCGCGGACGGCTGCCTGATCAACTACTATCGGAATCATCCTGTAGCAGAGTAAATGTACAGACGGGCCTGACGGATCAGGCCCGTCTTTTCCTGTCAGAGAGAACGATCGTGAGGAGAGTATGAACGAGATCACATCAAGAGATGCTTTTGCCAAAGCCCCGCCCAAACGTCCGGCCGTTCTGTGTGTAAGGGGTCCGGAGGGGCGTACGGATCTGATCCGTACGGAGTGGTTTACCTGGCTCAATATGCGCCGTCAGCCAATGATTGCCTACTCCCTGTTCCGGGATGCCAGCCTCGGTGCAGATCTCCGATCCGATGATCCGCTGATTCTGGCGTTTCCGCCGGTGGTGGATGTGAAGGCGTACGAGAAAGGATTCCGCTCCGCTGGTGCGGGGGAGGATAAGCCCTGTCCGGCCGGCATTTCGCTGGTGCAGGAACCTGAACTGAAGATGCTGATTCCGGCGACATCGGAGATTGTGCTTGTCTGCACACTGACTCACGCTTATAATTATCCCTTCAAAAAGGTGCGGATATTCAACTGTGACCTTGAGACGGCATATCTGAGGACATCATCGGGGAGGAACATATGATTACAGATCGAATTGAGCGTCTATCTCTGTACGAGTCGGTCATCCCGGAGGCCGGCAGAATTGCCGCCGCATTTGAGGCGGATGATCCGGTGGCGGCAGGAGTGGAGGTACGGCCAAAGACATACGAAACCAAAGCGGATGATCGGCGGCGCTTTGAGGTACATTTCAGGACCATTGACCTCATGATGGGCCGGAGCGGCAGAGAGGTAATCCATATCTGCCCGATGGATGAGACCGAACCGGCGGAGCCGCTGCCAGGTGGGGCAGACGGACAGAAACGCAACGGCGGACCCCACGGCAGCGCCGTGATGCTCGAACCCGGATGGTTTGTGGCCATTCTGCCCGGAGAGGCGCATATGGTGGGTGGACGTGTAAACGGGAACAGTGAAACGCTCATAAAATGGGTGGTCAAGGTACCGGCCCGTCAGGACTTTTGTACAGAGGAAACAGAATGAACCAGGAACAGCGGTCAAGAATCGCAGAAATCTTTCTTACCTTTTTCAAGTTCGGCTGCTTCACATTCGGCGGAGGGTGGAGCATTGTCTCGCAGATTCAGAAAGAGTATGTGGACAAAAAACACTGGATTACCAACGAGGAACTGCTGGATTTTACCTCGGTCGGACGTTCGGTCCCCGGGCTGATGATCGGCAATGCGAGCGTTCTGTTCGGCTATCATGCCGCCGGATTTCCGGGAGCAATTGCCGCACTCCTGGGCATGGTGATTCCGCCGTTTATCATCATGCTGGGGGTTGTGTTTCTCTATGACCTGGTCAAGGACAATCCTTATGTTGCCAATGCCATGGTCGGGGTACGTGCAGCTGTGGTGCCGATTATTTTCAGCGCCCTGCTGAAACTCTTCAAGTCGGGAATGAAAGATGCAGCCTGTTACCTGATTGCCGCAGCGGCATTCTGTCTGTGTCTGTTTACCCCGGTCAATAATGTGCTCATCGTCGTGATGGGTGCACTGGCCGGACTGATGATTCAGGAGGTCAGAAACCGGAAATGATCTATTTTCAGCTTTTTCTCTCGTTTCTGATGATCGGTTTCACCAGCTTTGGCGGCATGTCCATGATTCCCCTCATCAATGACCAGATGCTCTCCCACGGCTGGATGACCTCTCAGGAGGTGGCGGACATTGTCGCCATTGCCGAGATGACGCCGGGCCCCCTCGGCCTCAACTGCGCCACCTTCGCCGGGGCGCGTACGGCCGGCATGCTGGGCTCTTTGTCCGCCTCTCTGGGCGTGCTCGTTCCGTCCCTGACGCTGACCATGCTGGCTGCGGTTTTTCTGCGAAAATTCAAGGAAAACCGGCTGATGGAAGAGGCGCTGTACGGGATCCGGCCGGTGTGTATCGGAATGATCTTCGCGGTCATCGTTCAGCAGAGCCAGACCAATTATGCCGGAACGCTTCTTGGCTTTGTTTCATGGCAGGCGCTGGTCACCGGTGCGTTTTCCCTTGTTGTCCTTCTCCGATTCAAATGGACGGTTCCAAAGACCATTATCCTTGCGGCCGCTCTGGGCCTCGTTCTCGGTCAGATCGGGTAAGCATTGCCTCTGCGCAGTTTCTTTTTTGGGTGAACAGAACACCACGTACCTGTCCATGCGGTTCCGATGGAGGATACAAACGCTTCTGTCTGCCTGTGTCAGGTCCCGAAATCTGCGCAGGATGTTCTCTTTTTCCATGCGAAAAAAGGCTGTGCATTGCACAGCCTTTTCAGTTTCAGTTAGCGGGAGACGCTCACCCGATCAGGGGCAGCGGATCGGGTAATTGAAATCGTATATTAAACCCCCACTTGAGGTGGGGCGAATAGAGTAAGCAGTAGTGTTACCTAGAGTACCAAAAAAACGCCTTCTATGTTATTATGTAAAGGGAGTCAACCTAAAACATAATAGCAAGGAGGCGGTCCAA
>JAFUBF010000243.1 GCA_017460325.1 Clostridia bacterium
CATGTCCACGCCGTTGCCCGTTTCAGGTGATCATCCAACCGATTTCGGTTATCCGACTTTCCCGTTACTCAGAACAGCTGACGGATTCTTAACTGAATGACCTCTTCATTTGACAGATCATGAAGTTCTCTGAACCGTCGCGTATGATAAACGGACAAAGAGCGTCAGGGATGTCCGTTTTCCGTCCACGAAACATACAGAGCAGCTCCGGCACAAATAGATTACAGAATCCGTCAGACATAAAGTGGGCAAGAGCAGTCACATCTTTATCTTTTCGTACATGGCAAGGGTGTACATGAATTCCCTGCTGAACCGATCGGCCAGCTGCGACATATAATCGGGGTCGATCTCCTCCAGCTTCTTTTTCTCCTGCCCGCAATTGGAAAACACCGGCCAAACCTGATCGTATATGGCCACGGCCCATTTTTTCAGTTCATAGAGGCTCAGCATCCCGATCATGTCTTTCAGGCGATGGGATATGTACATCACATGCTCCCATCTCTGCTCTTTGATCGCAAGCATCAGATCCCCCAGATTCGCCGGATCCTGCAGGGTCATGCCCAGAACCTTGTGGTAGAATTCCCGGTTGTGATTGCAGAGTGTTAACGTTCTCTCCGAATGGAAAAACCGGATGAACTCCGAGAATGTAATGCTGTCCCGGAGCATAAAGGCCTCGATGTCTTCCTCTCGTTCAAGCTTATCCAGATCCATGGTTTCCTCCTCGTCTGTGATCCGTATGACCCGGCAGACATCCGGAGAACCTGGCACATTTCGTTGATTGTACAGATTTTTCCAAAGAACCGTCATTCAAACTGGTCATCCTGTCGATAACTCCGGTATGATTCTATCGTATCTGTTCGAAAAAATCAACGAAAAGTGTCAAAATCGGTCAACCGATATTGGCACTGTGCCGACCTGCAGATGCGCCGGTTCTCCCTGTGTCTGCCTCTGTTCTGTGACGCAAATACGCTTTCCGGAAAAGTTCCTTTCAGGTGGTCGAAGGGGACAATTCCTTTCAAAGACCCGGATGCCATTTCCCTCCTCAGTGCCTGAAATTCCCGTTACAGTTTTTCCCCTGTGGTGAGATTCACCGCCGTGACGGACGTTCCGGTCGTCTCTGCAAAGGCTTCGAGTCCGGAAATCCGGATCAGAGATTCGCCGATCAGGCACATCTCAAGGATTGAGATGCCGTTGATCGTCGTCTCAATATCCTCCGTTCCGTGGAGGACAACCGGCAGGGACATGTCCAGCACATCACTCACGTTTTCAAGGCTCTCCCACTTCAGCAGCAAGGCGCTCCAGAAGGAAACGTTCTCCTTGCCCAGGAGAATATTGGGGGACTCCGTCACATAGGAATCATAGGATTTCATCTTTTCTTTTCCGCCGACGCCGGTGAATGTGTATTCGACGCCGTCCAGGGTGATCGTAATCGAGGTAATCCCGAGATACGTCCTGGCGGAATACTCAAACCAGATTCTCCATGCGGCGCTCGGATTCTCTTCGAAATAATCCAGAATCACGATATCGCTGTACGTATGGCTCGGATGCTCCTCAAGGGAATACTTATGGGTGAACGCCATCTGATCAAACGGAAAAGTGGTCGACACAAATGCAATCCCGTTATCATTCACATCAATCGTAATAAATTCATCATCCTTGATGGGTGTCAGATCTACCTTCGCACAGGCGGAACCGGCCCAGCAAAGAAGGAACACCACCAGATACAAAAACAAGACGTTTCTCCTCATCACATTAACCTGCCTTTCCATATCGCTTCCATTAATCCTGTCCACCGTCAGATGTTCTCCGTGTCCACATAGAAGCTTTTCATTTTTCCGTTTTCATAGTACAGCGCGTGTTCATGGACAACTTTTCTGCATTCGCCACGATGTTCCGTCTGATTGCCGTTTTCGTCCATTCGGACCATTTTCCGGCAGATGATCTGAAGTTTCGTTCCCTCCTTCCGGATAAGCGCGATAATATCCTCCTCCGTCAGCGGTTCTCTTCCCTCGATCAGGTTCTCATCCAGGTACACGAACGAATCTGTTTTATTGAGTCCGAGTTTCATGCTTTCTGAAACCTTGATGCAGATTTTTGAAACAATCTCGCCGGGTTCAAGTCCGGTGACGGATTCCATTATCCTGTACCGCTGTCCCTTCTGCATCCAGCAGACGGAAACATGTCCGTAATCCTGAATCGACTGCGTCGACAGAGAACTTCCGCTCAGCATATATTCAATCGTTTCATCACACGCAGCCTCTACGCAGGCATGAATCGGAAGTCTGTTCCAGATCTGAGATACCAGATCCGTAAGATGACCGGCATACAGATCTCTGGGACCGAACAACTCAGTATATTCCTTCACATATCTGTCATCTTCCGCGGCAGTTCCCTCGCCCTCCCCGCCTCTCAGGATCTCATCCACGGTAACGTGGAGTACCTCGGCCAGCTTCGTGCATGAATCTGTTGAGGGTTTGGCACTGCCGTTCTCCCATTTCGAAACCGCCTTGTCGCTGACCCCAATCAGTCTTCCCAGCTGGAACTGCGTCAACCTGTTCTGTTTTCTCAGTTTCATCAGGCGATTCCCAAACAGATAATCCCGACTATCCTTCTTCTTTCTCATACTCCATATCCTCTTCTGTTCTGTTATTCAGCCGGACATCTGTATCAGACGATTCTCCGTCCGGAATCAACACCTTCCCGTGTCACAAAGGGAAACAGTCCATTGCCTCTCAGGAAACGCTCCTTCCCTGCACTAATTGAGCCTGAATATCCAGCCTTCCTTTCAGGTTTTCTCCGCAAAGCGCGACACCGGGTTCATCATTCAGGTGAACCCTGGTCCGTCCTGCACGCTTCGGTCCAGGCACCTCGGGATCCGGCCTTGTCGTAACTGCAATCGGACCGTCCCTGCCGGATCCGTTCCTGTCCGTTTCCTTTCCGCCTGTTGCCCGGTCAGATCATCCTCTTCTTCCGCTTCACCGTTCATCCCCTGATGTGGCTTCTTCCATTGGATGAAATTGTAACATCCCGCCATGCGATTTTCATTCCTTAAATATCGAATGCAGGTAGAGTTTCTCGGACACTGACATGTTCCACCCGCAAATCGCACCCGGTTCTGTCGCAGAGTTCCTGGAACAGAACCGAAATCCGGATGGACACGGACGTTCGGTTTGTCCAGTCATGCGTAAGGCAGGACAATGTCTGCCAATTCAGCCGCGCAGGAGTTGCTTTTCCCGTCCCTCCCTCCGGGATTGGGCCGGTACATCGTTCAGGTCTGTTCCGTCCGTTTCCCGCCTCCGTCCATCTGGCAGACATTGCCCCGGCAAGGTGCAACCATTCGGTGGAAAGCTGACGTTGGCAATGGATGTCAGCATTCCTGCCTGTGATACTCCCGGCACCCGAATACATCCCGGGTACCGGGGGATCCACTCCTGATTCAAACGCAGGCAGGTAATGTCATAAAGTGAACGGAACACCTACCATTGAACAAACCGTTCCCATTGCCAGCTTCCAATCGTCTTCCTGACTGTGATCCAGAATATCCAGGGCCTTGAGAAGCATGGGGAGTGCTCTGGAATAATCGTTCATTTTGTAGTAGCACATCCCTTCATACAACACTGCGCGGTTTCTTTCATACTTGTATCCATTTGCCTTTTCTTCAAATGGTGCCAGAAGAGATACTGTCATCTTTTTGTTAGTAATTCTCCAATCCTTTCTATCGTCATAACTTGCCCCATAGTAAGGTTCCAGACACGTGGAAATAATATTGGCCAGCCAGTTTGCCTGTTGACTGTATTTATTGTAGACCTGCGCTGCGCCTTCATATTCACCGCTGGCATAAAGATTATCCGCCAGATTCTTCAGTTCCTCTACGGATGCGGTTGTCGGGATTCCCAGCTCCTGAACCTTTTTCTGCTGTTCCGAAATATCCATTTCATCCTCTGCAGCCCCGCATGCAAAGGTCATCAGCAACAACATCAATACAATCAGAAACTTTCTCATCTTCTTTTTCTTCCTTTCATTTTGTTCCACTTTGTTCTTCGGGTTTATCCCTGTCACGGATTCCCCGCTTTTCATTTTCTCAGAAATGCCTGATCGGATCTGCATGAATCCTCCAGACGCCGGTCGGCATTCATTGGATAACCTGTCTGTCTTTCCCTACCCCGGTGCACGGAGCCAATCAGGGCAATTCCTGCCCATCCTCCCCATGGGTCGCATACAGTATCGCAGGTTCGTATCTCCGTCATTCCCGGAACACATTCAGATCCGTTTTGGGCGGGTCTGGTTCTGTCCCCGGTTTCCTTTGATATGGCCCACACGGGCATTACAACAAGTTGCCAGTCTTCGCGCCAAGCCGACGTTGGCTTTGTCATGAACTCCGTGCAGATCCGTTCAGAAGCTGTCAAAACCTTCCCGTTATCTGTCCGGGGCATCACCGGAGGCTGTCGTCCAGCTCAGATTCACCCCGTCGTGAGCCTGCCTGTATACACATGCCACCTGCATCGAAAATCCTATGCTTCTCATTTCCTGATCCATCTTTTCCCGGATCATTTGCCGCTTTCCAGTCAAAGATTCTGTCATCCAGGCACGATTCTTTCAGTCAAGCGTAAGAATCCAGCGTCCTTCTCTGTCCAGGAGGCATCCGTGTCTTTCGTCATAGATGACGCTGCCACTGAATTTCTCAGGGATATGCTCCACCGGGAAATCCTGCTCTTTCATCCCATCCGGACAGGATGATCCGGTTTTTTGCAGGTATGTTTCAAGTTCCTTTTCGGCAGCAGCAAGGGCAGCCCGTGCATCCCGGACTGCCTGGACATAGCGCTCCAGTTCATCTACCTGCGCTTTCCTTTCTTTATCCATTTCCTCACTCCCCTTTCAGAATCCGCAGTTCTTCCTTCGTAACTTTGTTCCTCCCGGATGGCAGCACCTGAAACATGCGCTGTTTTCTCCTTCCTGCATGTACAGGCCGTGTC
>JAFUBF010000244.1 GCA_017460325.1 Clostridia bacterium
CATGGGGAACCGGATCGCCCTCATTTCCCTGATAACGGGTGAGCAGCAGCTGACCGTCTTTTGAGATCACCACGGACTTGATGGTCGTGGAACCGGAGTCAATGCCAAGGTATACGTCGCCACTGTACGAATCCGGATCGAGGACGGGGACTTTTGACTGTGCATGACGGCGGCGGAACGCGTCCAGCTCCGCTTCTGACTCGAAAAGCGGCGGGAGCGCATTATAGGATTCCGTGCTGTGAAAGGCATCAATGGCCTCAATACAGTCTTTCAGACGGACGGGGGTACTGGGCTGCCGGGCAGCACCAATGGCCACGTAGTCAAGAGAATTCTCCGGACAGACGCCTTTCAGGTGAAGGGCCTCATCAAAGCAGGCACGCAGTTCGCTCAGGAAGGTCAGAGGCCCGCCGAGATAGAGTACGTTTCCCTCAATCGGCCGTCCATGAGCCAGACCGGCAATGGTCTGATTGACAACGGCCATGAAAATGGACCGGGAAACATCCTCGTGTCTGGCTCCCTGGTTGAGCAGCGGCTGGACATCTGTTTTGGCAAAGACGCCGCAGCGGGAGGCGATGGTATAGGTCTTCTCCGCATGGGCAGCAGCCGTGTTCATCTCCGTGGGCGTTGTGTTGAGCAGTGTGGCCATCTGGTCAATGAAGGCACCTGTACCGCCGGCACAGGATCCGTTCATCCGAACCTCGAGTGTTCCCTTGAGGAACAGAATCTTGGCATCCTCACCTCCAAGTTCAATGATGCAGTCCGTTCCGGGCATCAGCGCATCTGCCGCCACCTTGGTGGCATAGACCTCCTGGACAAAAGACAGTCTGGACCCCAGTGCCAGTCCCATGCCGGCGGACCCGGAAATGCTGATGGAAACCGGCTCATCATGAATAAACTCCTGATTGAGTCGGGTGAGAAACTCTCTGGTTTTCTGTGTTATGAGTGAATAATGACGCTCGTAACAGGAATAGAGGATGGAATCGTGCTCATCGAGAACCACGCATTTAATGGTCGTAGAGCCGATGTCCAGGCCAATTCTGTACTGACTTGCCATTGATAATCCCCTTTGCGTAAATCTGATCGTTCCAGTTGCCGATGCCGCCGTTTGCCTCTCCGTCCGATTCACAAACCATTTCATGAAACCGGCCGGGGGACAGATACTTTCAGAAAGACTGTAAAGTATTACCCGGCAGCACCAATTGAAACGATATTATAAGTGATTTCATAATGTTTGACAAGCTTCACTTTTCGCCGGTCAGTGAGCAGAAACCGCAGAAAAACAGCCTGCCGCAGGGCAGACTGTCGATGGATTTTACATCTCTCGGCGTCCGGAAACCGCACGGGAGAGGGTGACCTCATCCGTGTATTCCAGATCGCCGCCCACGGGCAGACCGTGTGCGATCCGGGTAACCAAAACACCCCGCGCCTTAAGGAGACGCGCAATATAACTGGCGGTTGCCTCTCCATCAATATCGGGATTGGTCGCCATAATGACCTCCTTGACAGACTCCTTATCGATTCGGTCAAGCAGTTCCCTGATCCGGATATCATCCGGTCCAACCCCGTTCATGGGCGACAGAATGCCGTGCAGCACGTGATAGGTTCCCCTGTACTCATGCATCCGGTCCATGGCGGCAACATCCCGCGGGTCCCTGACCACGCAGATGATGCCGTTATGCCGCTCGGCATTCTGACAGATGGGGCAGG
>JAFUBF010000245.1 GCA_017460325.1 Clostridia bacterium
CAAACTCTTCCCTGTTCGATTGCTCGGTTATCTGTCTGCAGGTATACACCACCGTCCGGTTTGTCCATCCCTGGAATCTTCTCACCTGGAGTTCGATATTCAAAAGCGTGTTGTTGTTCAAATGGCCCCGCAAATCCAGAACAGTCAGCTTTGCATTGTAAGCATCTGAAAACTGCATGGGGTTGAGAACCTCGGTATCACCAAGTTCTGATTCGGGGACGTTTATCAGAGCACTGACAAGTGATCTGAGCGCTTTTTTGTTGTTTATAAACACCAGGTGGAACATCCCGTCATTCGTCAATGGTTCAAAACTCCAGTTCTCCTGAGAGAATTCTTCGCTCAAGTAACTCACATCCTGCTCTTCGCACTTATTTATCACAGGAGCGGAGAATAGTTCAGCTGGCGTGGAGAAAGGGAGGAACGTTGTATGTCCGGAACATAGGCAGGGAGCGGGCCTGTATCCCTCAGACTGAGGGGTCAGGCGGTTACGTTTTGTTCCCTTTTTGTAGGAAAGAGGTCAGGAACGGTTCTGAAAGGCCCTGGATCCATGGCGTCGGGATTTACAGATCATCCTCTGTTCGAATGACCTTGACATTGCCGGACCCGTAATGGGCGACGGCTTTCCGGATGCAGGCCTGATGATCCCCATCCACAACATTGCTGCCGTGTGTTTTGGAATTCAGAAAATGAATGCAGAACTGACCGTTAAAACCGTTGGAGTGGATCAGCTGGGAACCGTGAGGCTGCCCGTAGAAGGAGCAGACGATGCGGTAACCGTACTCGGTAGTGACCAGAGCTGAACGGCGGATGAAGGTGATTTTCGAGGTGGAGGAGACGTGGTAGATACTGAGAAAGGTTTCCGTATCCGCTTTGGTCGCGGGTTCCACGTCCAGATGGCTGCCGGCAGACTGGATGACAACATTCAGTGATTTCCCGCTGGACAGGTCCGTGAGACGAACGGTATGACCTTTTGTCAGGCCAAGATGGCCCAGCAGTTTGTTTTCCTTGGCCTTAAACCAGTCAAGGTTGTAAATCTGGCGGCTTCCCGAGGACTTTGAACTGCCGGAGGAGGTTGCCGTTTTGGCTTTATAGACTGAATTCAGTTTGGCAATGGTGGCACTGCCGAGCACACCGTCGGCGGTAAGACCGTACTTCTTCTGGAATGCCCGGATGGCGGCGGTGGTCTTGGAACCGATGGAACCGGTCACCTCGCCGGAGTAAAACCCCAGTTCCTTCAGCTTGGTCTGGGCATTTTTGACAGCCGAAGCGGAAACGGAAGCGTTCCCGGTGGAGGAAGAGGACGAGGAAGAAGAGGAGCGGTTTTTATAGACCTCATCCAGTTTCTTGAGGGTAGCATTACCGGGAATGCCGTCGGAGGTGAGCCCGTACTTCTGCTGAAAGGCCTTCACTGCGGCAGTGGTCTTGGAACCGATCTTCCCGGTGATTTCGCCGGAGTAAAAACCAAGAGCTTTGAGCTTTTCCTGGAGCTGCCGGGTGGTATCCGCGGAAAGAGAAGAGGATTCGGCCGGTTTGGCCGTCTCTTTTATGCTGAGCGAGGAATAGACTTCCTCCAGCTTTTTAAGGGTGGCATTGCCGGGAATACCATCTGCGGTGAGGCCGTACTTTTGCTGAAATGCCCGGATGGCGGCGGTGGTCTTGCTGCCGGCATTGCCGGTTACCTCGCCCGAGTACAGACCGAGGGCTTTGAGCCTTTCCTGTACCTGGCGGATGGTACCGGAGGAGACCGACGCGGCGGGCTCTGTTTCGGCGGTTTCTTTCCGGGATGTGCCGGCAATGACCTCGTCCAGTTTTTTGAGGGTGGCGTTGCCGGGGATGCCGTCGGCGGTGAGACCGTATTTCTCCTGAAACGCCTTAATGGCGGCGGTGGTCTTGCTTCCGGCGTTGCCGGTTACCTCACCTGAATACAGGCCGAGGGTTTTGAGTTTGTCCTGTACCTGACGAATGGTATCCGAACTGACGGAAGCAGATTCCGTCACGGAATTACTGGAGGTGGAATTGTCGGAGACCTGGGCATACACTTCGTTCAGTCTGGTCAGTGTGGCGTTGCCGATGACGCCGTCTGGACTGAGGTCATACCGCTGCTGAAACGCAATGATGGCGTTTGTGGTTTTTGTCCCGATGTTGCCGGTGATGTCGCCGGAATAGAACCCGAGCGCCTTCAGCTTCGTCTGAACCTGTTCAACGGTCCGGGCAGAGACGCCGGATCCGGCAGAGGGGGTTGTCTCAGATTCCGTTTTCCCGGTCTGGCCTTGACGGTGGGCAGTATAGTATTCATCCAGACGTGCCAGAGTGGTTTTGGTCAGTTCACCGGTCTCCTCCAGACCGATCTTCTTCTGGAAGGCCTTAATGGCCTGAAGGGTCTTTTCGCCGGCGTTGCCGGTGATGTCACCGGAATAGAACCCGATTGCTTTCAGTTTTTCCTGAGTATCCCGGATAACCGAATCCGAGACACCTGAGAGGGGATTGGAGGCAGCCGGTGCGGAGGAGACCTGAGCGGTTGTCTGGGCACGAAGTGCCTCCCGTTCTGAAGCGGACTTCGTGCCGGCCGGTGTTGCGGGCAGATTCCCGCCAGAGGCACCGTATTCACTGCGTGCACGTTCATCTGTCAGGATTTCCACATAGGTGGACCCGCCGCTTCCCTGGGCAATCCAGCCGCTTCCATTCTTTCCTTCGAGTGTCCGGTATTTGACGTGGAGGAAGGTCGTTCCGCCGCTGTCTTTGCTTTCTGTTATATAAACCAGTCTGCCCTGCTCGATGTTATCAAAAACAGTGCCTGAGGCAGAGGCAGACTCACGCACACGGATGCGCGTACTGGTCAGTCCGTATACATTGCCGGTTGCAGCCAGCGCGGAAACAGAAAAATCCAGCAGCAGGCAAAGGAGACACAGGAACGAAACAAAGCGCTTATTTATGCTATCAGGCACGGTTTTCACACCTTTCAATCGAAATCCATGGGTATTTTAACCAAAAACGGACCAATTCGCAAGGGAGCAAACCGGGGCAAAGCGGCCCGGGAAAGGCCTGATCCGGGCCGTTTCCGCCGCTTTACCACTGCATGTGGTGGAGAGAAATGCCGGAGGGCGCAAGATACGGATTCGACGCCTTGCAGAAAAAAGTTTGGGAAACTTCGGGAAGAGGCCGGCCTGAACACGCAGAAAAGCTCCTTTCCGTAAGGGAAGGGAGCTGGAGCGGTGCTCTGTGCATGGCAATGGATCCGGGAAAAACTGCCTGGATGGAGAGGACTGTGAATGACCGCCTCCTGACCGGGGGATAAAGTGGCGGCACCGCTTTGACATCCTGCCCCAAAGGCGATGAAAGTGTCCGGTCTGGGGCAAAGAACAGGAAAATCCCATTCGCCCGGTTCAGACAAGGTGATGCAGCTCGGCGGTCAGGTCAGTTGGCTCATCCGCAAAGAAGGAAATCCCGTCTGCCTCCGGTGAAGGGGGAATGACGGAGGTAATCACTTTTTCCCCATCGCCGATAAACAGTTCGATACTCTCCCGGTCCATGACGAGGCGAAGGGTGAGACGGCCCTCTTGCAGGTCAACCGGGATCCGGCGGATGTGGACGATGTCCCGCGTGGTGCCGCAGTGACTGCGGTCAAAGACGAGTTCACCCCGGTCAGATTCATACGAGATCCGGACGTAGTGACTGGCGTCTTTGGCCACGTCCATGGAAAAGAGACGGCATTCAGGGGAAATGCCAACGGAAACGGTCAGGTCAGTGAGCCGGCCGTGAATGCCGGGAAGGGCCATTTCCCCCTGTATCCGGGTCTGCAGGTGCTTCGTATCCTGCCAGAACGTTTCGATTTCCCGGACGGGTCGCTGCAGAAGCCGACCATTTTGGATGGACAGCTCCCGGGGAAGGCTCATCTGCGAGAACCAGGGGTGCGGCCGGGCAGAGCCCGCGCAGGTCTCCCAGTTTTCCATCCAGCCGATCATAATCCGTCGCCCGTCGGGGGCAAGGGTGGTCTGCGGAGCGTAGAAGGAGAAACCGCAATCAATGGGGTGAACATTTTTCCGGGTAAAGCGGCAGGCAGACTCATCGAAGGTGCCGGTCAGGACGACGGTGCCATAACCCGGGTGGAATTCCCCGGTGGCACGCATCTCCTGCGGGCTGACCAGCAGGACGGTCGTTCCATTCAGCAGGAACAGGTCCGGGCACTCCCACATCTGTCCGTATTCATTGCGGCTTGAATCGATTTCACCGGCCAGTTGCCAGTGGAGGGCGTCGAGGCTTCGGAACAGCAGGATGGTCCCGCACTGCGTCCGGTGCCGGTTTCCCGTAACCATCCGGTAAGTGCCATCTGCTTCCTGCCAGATCTTCGGGTCACGGAAGTCCTGCCTGCTGAATGCCTCCGGGAGCAGATCGGCCGGGAGTACCGGATTCATGGGCGACTTTTCAAAGTCGGTCCCGTCTCCGATGGCGATGCACTGGTTCTGCCGAAGGCTGTCCGGACTCCCAGCCCCTGTAACACCGGTATAGGCAAGCAGGAGGCGCCCGTCCGGCAGGGGGATGGCGCTGCCCGAAAAGCAGCCGTCTTTGTCGGCGGGGGTATCGGGGGCAAGGGCGCAGGGACGGGGCTGCCAGCGGAGGAGGTCATCGCTGACAGCATGGCCCCAGTGCATGGGCCCCCACTGGGTGCTGTACGGATGATACTGATAAAACAGATGAAACTGTCCCTGATAGAAACAGAAACCGTTCGGATCATTCATCCATCCGACCTGAGGGGTCAGGTGGAACAGGGGGCGGGTATCGGGAACGGCGCGTGCGGCCCATTCCCGCTCGTAATTCCGCGCTTTCTGCAGAGGGATGGAAGGAATCATGAGGCTCCTCCTTTAACTTACTTTGGCATTCGGCACCGTAGGATGGACAGGGAGATGACATACCGGTGCAGAGCACCTGGCCCACTTGTTGTCATGACAGCGGCCTGACCCTTTTCCTGCTGTGAGCTGCAGAGCAGACCGGATTCGTCCGCGTTATGGGACTTTTTGTGTTTGCAATGCCCGGTGATTGTATCAAAAAACCGTCTGTTTGTATATGGAAAAACCTCAGAGCTGTGCCGGAACGGGTTTCATTCCGTTTTGGACAGGAACTGAAAGTTTCCTTGCCATACGAAAGAGGTACACAGATGGGATCTGTGTACCTCGGTATTATGTTTCCGGGTGTCCGATCCACATCGTTCCGTAACCGGTCAGGGTGGCCGTCTGGTACGGCTTTTCCGGGAAAACCATGGACGAGTTGAGGACAGTTCCCTCGTCGGTGAAGATTTCGGCAAGCATCCGGTCAAAGTACAGGTCCAGGCTGATTTTTCCGTAATTGTTCCGGGGAGCGGAGGTTACGGAGCAGACACCGGCGTCATAATAGGGATGCAGCCTGCGCAAACTGGCCCGGGTGCGGTCAACCACCAGTTTCTGTTCGTCGCTGATGAGCACGTGCAGCTCTTCTCCGTTTTCATTGGCAAGTGTCAGATCAAAGGCTTCCTCTGCCTCCACATGAATCCGGAACAGTTCACCGGGTAATGGGCCGGTGGCTTTGGGAACGTACCGGTGAGGGAAGGGAAGGCTGGCGGGCATCGGCTCCCGCGTGATTTCCCTCATCTCAAAGGATGGGGTGACGGGTTTCGAGGAAAGACGCAGCCCGCTGTCGGTCTTGGCCAGGGACAGTTCCCGGGCATAGGTCATGAGGCAACGGAAATCGCCCGTGGGGGCGTATGCGGCATATCCCGGGGAGGAACCCCAGCCGATCATGATGCGCTTCTCCGCCCCGAAAAAGGTAACGGCGGCATAGTTGTCATATCCGGAATCCAGGATGTACGGCGAATGCGGCTGATCTTCCGTGAACGTATCCCCGTCGAAATGACCGAGGAAATACTGCATTCGGCCGCCGCCGAATTCCGGGTGCAGGGCCATGGAAGCGACAAGCACCCATACTTCGGACCCGTCCGGTGCCCGCAGCGGGAAAAGATCCGTGCATTCAAATACCCCGTTCAGGCGGTTTTCCCGGGAACCGAAGTCGCCGGTCCTGGTCCAGTGAATGAGATCCTGAGAGGCGTAGAATTCGGCCCGGTCACCGGCGGCCAGGACCATGGACCAGCCGTCCCGGAAGGGGTTCCGGAAGACCTTGGGATCCCGGAAATTGCGCTTTTCGGTATTGGGAATGACCGGATTGCCGGCATAGGGGGTGAAGTGAAAACGGTCATCTGAAAAGGCAATGCTCTGCTGTTCGTGCTCCCCGTGGCTCGTATAGATGAGGACCATTGGGTCGGAATTCTGCCCGAGGCCGGAGGTGTTCCCCCGGTCAATGACGGCGCTTCCGGAAAATGCCATGCCAAGACTGTCCGGGGCAAGGGCGATGCCGTGCTCCGTCCAGTGCAGGAGATCCGTACTGGTGGCATGGAGCCAGTACATGGGGCCCCAGACGGGGGCATCCGGGTTGTGCTGGGCGAAGAGATGCCAGGTTCCGTTTTCATAGGTCAGTCCATTGGGATCATTTATCCAGCCGGCCTTCGGTGTAAAGTGCATGAATGGCCGAAAATCGCGGTCTGTGTTCGTGCTCATACGGAAAACTCCTTACTAAAAGGGGGAAGAAGGCGAACCTCCTTCCCCGCTGGAACCGATTGGATTATTTGCCGTTGATCCGGTCCAGAGCGACCTGATAGATCTCGACGATGCGGTCAATGCCGGCACCCTTCAGCTCTGCGACATAGGCATCCCAGGTGGCATCCACGTCGCCGTTGACGACCCACTGCTGGACGTACTTCTTGACGATGGGGTTGGTGACCTCCACCAGACGGGAGATCTCCTGCTGCTCTTCGTTGAGGAGCATGATCTTGGGAATGGTGTCATACTGCTCGAGGTCATGTTCCTTGCCGTTGACGCGCTGGAAGGCCAGGAGGTTGGCGGCGTCATAGGTGTACTCCACGATGCCGTTGGGCTGTTCCGGGGTATTGTAGTACTCGTTGAGGACGATCATGGAACCGCGGCAGGTGGTGGTGTTCTCACGGGCCTGGCCGAAGTTGTTCTTGAAGTCGCCCCACTCGGTGCCGGTGATGATGTCGCCGTTCTCATCCAGGTGGAACCGCATGACACCGTCGTCGGCCAGGTAGTAGTTGCCGCCGATGGCGCCCCAGTTGGACTGGACGGAGAGCATGGGATCCGAGATCATGTACTCGGTGAAGGCAGCGATGATTTCCGGGAACTCGCAGTCCATGGTGATGGCGGTGTCACAGGCATCCTGCAGCTCGGAGTAGTTGAGCGCGTTGCCCGTGGTGCCGGCTTCGCCCTGAAGCTGGGGGATCGGGACATACTCATGACGGACGGCGTTGTTGATGATGGACATGTCGCTCCATACACCCATGACGCCGATCTTGGCGATGTCCTGTGCGATTTCATTGTTGGTGTAGTTGGTGGAAGAACCGGTCATGGGCTCGAAGCAGTCCACGTTCAGCAGGCCCTCTTCATACAGGGTGTGGAAGTACTTGGCGGTCTCGCCGAAGGCGGGATCGATGGCGGTGTAGGTCACCTTGCCGTCGATCAGGCGCAGGTGGTTGGCGTTCTCGTAGCCGCCGCAGACGGTGTCTTCGCAACCGAACGCGCCGGTGAAGCGATAGAACATGTCATAGGAGCCGAAGGTGTCGCTGCTGCCAGCGCCAAAGATCGTGGCCATCGGGATCTCATCGGCTTCACCGTTGCCGTTCAGGTCGCCAGCGGCCTGAAGGCGCGCAGCACTTCGAGCAGCTCGTCGGGAGAGGTGGGCATTTCCATGCCGACGGCGTTCAGCCAGTTCTCGTTGATGAGCAGCGGGCCGGGGGTCAGCACGAGGCCGAACATCTGCTCGATGTAGGGGAAGCCATAGGAGTGGCCGTCAGGCGCGGTGACTTCCTTCTTGTAGTTCGGGTTGTCTTC
>JAFUBF010000246.1 GCA_017460325.1 Clostridia bacterium
AACTGCGCAAGGCCGAAAAGTTCATCTTCATGGAATATCACGCCATTGAGGATGCGGAATCCTGGCACGGCATTCAGGAGATCCTGGAGGACCGGGTTCGCGCAGGCGTCGAGGTGCGCGTTTTCTACGATGACATGGGCTCCATCGGCTTCATCAACACGGACTTTGTCACGCGTCTTGAAAAGGTCGGCATCAAGTGCCGGGTGTTCAACCCCTTCGTGCCGGGCCTGAATGTGTTCCTCAACAACCGGGATCACCGGAAAATCACGGTCATTGACGGAAAGGTCGGCTTCACCGGCGGTTACAACATCGCCAATGAATATTTCAACCTGACCCATCCCTTCGGCATGTGGAAAGACACCGGCGTCAAGATCACAGGTAACGCCGTACGCAGCCTGACCGCCATCTTCCTTGAGAACTGGAACGCCGAGGATCTCAAGAAGATGAAGTACGATGAGGATAACAGCAAATACCTGCCCGAAGTCGACTATACGCCGACGGAGTCTGCCTATGTGCAGCCCTATGCCGACAGCCCGCTGGGCGAGGTTCGGGTCGGTGAGGATCTTTACATCAGCCTCATCAATAAGGCAAACCACTACTGCTGGTTTGTGACCCCCTATCTGATTCTCTCGGATGAAATGATTCACGCGCTGGGCCTTGCCTCCAAGCGGGGCGTCGATGTGCGGGTCATCACCCCCGGCATCCCCGATAAGAAGCTGGTCTTTGAGGTCACGCGTTCCTATTACAACTCTCTGACCCGCAACGGCATCCATGTATATGAGTGGACCCCCGGCTTCGTCCACTGCAAGATGTGCGTGGTGGATGATGAGGCCGCCATCTGCGGCACCATCAACCTCGACTACCGCAGCCTCTATCACCACTTCGAGAACGGCTGTCTGTACGTGAACTGCCAGGCAGTCCTGGATACCCGGGCGGACTTTGAACACATGATGGCGGAATCCGCGGATGTGACCGAGAATTACAACATCGGCCGCAACCAGTTCCTCAAATTCAAGCAGCTCCTGCTGCGTCTGTTCTCCCCGCTGCTCTGATCTCCGGAAACGATCAAAAGAGGACCCGAAAGGGTCCTCTTTTCTGTCTGACCTGGGCTATCTGAGCGGAATATAGCCCGCCTGCTCTATGCATTTCTGTCCCTCGTCCGAGGTCATCCACTGAACGAACCGTTCCGCATTGTCGTTGCCTTTTTCGTAAACCGCCATGTAGTGAACGGAGAAGGGATACCGTCCGCTCTGGATGTTCTCCGCCGTCGGCTCAATTCCGTCCACCCGGATGACCTTGATTTCCTCCTCCACATAGAGGGCATTCAGGTAATACAGGTAGGAATAGCCGATTGAATTCGGACGGTCCTCATAGTTTCCCACCCGATGAACAATTTCGGCCATCCCGCCCGTGATATAGTTTTCCTCCGCCGCGATGATCTCCCGATCCTTCATGACCAGTTCTTCCATGGCGGTCTGGCTCCCGCTTCCGTGAGGCCGCTGGAATGCCAGGATTTTGCCGGCCTCCCCGCCTACCTCGGACCAGTCCCGGATATACGGTGTGATTTCATAAAACCCGTCCGCTTCCGTCACAGTCCCCGAGTAAATATCCCGGATCTGCTCCGTCGTCAGCGAGTCAACCGGGTTGTCCCGGCTGATGAAAAAGACAAACGCGTCACAGCAGACCGGCACAAAGACCAGTTCACGTCCTGCCAGCCGGGCCGCCTTCTTTTCATCCGCATTCGCCTCCGTCCCGATCACAAGATCAATCGGGTGGGTATCATCCATAACGACGTTTTCCGACAGGATGGTAACCATTGGATTGGGAAGACCGCGGGTCAGCCGGTCATAGGCATTGGGCGTCGTTGAAAAGCTGACAAACCCTTTCAGGTCTTCTTCGTTCAGGCCCAGCCACTGCCGGGCAAACTCCATGGCCATGGGAACACAGACCGTCGACCCGTCCATGCTCGGATAGGTCCCCCATTCCCCGACCTGCACCTCCGACCCGTTTTCATAGGGCCGCTTTCCGCCCAGCGCAAAGGCCGAGGGATCCCCCACAATCTGTGTCCACCCGTCCGGCCTGCCCGGCTCCCGGTTGATCTGGCTCCAGGATCCCTCTGCCTGCGCACCGCACAGAATCATCATCAGTATGATGAAAAGTATTCCGATTCTCTTCACTGTTCTCCCGTCTCCTCTCCGTTATCCCCTGTGAATTTTCTGTCCTTCCGACTTTCGGACCATCTCGCGTAAAACCGGTTCTTCAGATGCTCCGGCATGTTCAGGAACTGCAGACTGGCCATTTCGCCAAACGCCCAGTCCGAGAGGGTTTCAACCGTCGGAAGAATGGTCAGGCTGATCAGTTCATCCAGACCAGCAAACGCCTCATACCCGACCTCTTTCAGGCCAAGAGGCAGGGAAAGCGCTCGCAGCGGAACAGATTCAACCGGGGCGCCGTCATAATACGGTCCCACATAGAAGGCATGTTCCGCAATGATCTCCGTTCCCTTGGGCACATCATAACTGTCCGCTGCCCGGGCATTGGGGTATGAGAGGAGAATGGTCCCGTCCGCTGAAAAGAGTGCCCCTTCCACACAGGTCATCCGGGGATTCTCCTCCGCCAGGACATACGTGCCGACATTGGTCAGGCGCAGGTAGAAACGGAAATCCTCCAGGGTTGAGGGCAGATACAGAGTCCCGATGCGCATCCCCAGGAACGGGCAGAGCCCGCGTATATACCGGACGCCCTCCGGAATCACCAGTTCATCCAGGTCCATGTAGTACAGTGCATCCTCTCCGATGACCCGAAGCGATGAGGGCAAATGGACCGCGCGAATCTCCTCCTCTCCCGGATTGATTTCATCCCAGGGGTATCCCTGAATCATCCCCGTCTCAAGGACAGGTTTCACCGGTCCACCGTCCCGGTACATGAATCCGCTCGAGTCCAGCAGATCCTGCCGGAGGCCAAGGAATTCGATCCCGTCCTCAATCACCAGGGTATCCCCGTCCATGTGCGCATTGGGACAGAAACGCACCGCCTCAACAGGGAGAAAACCAAAGGCCTTTTTCCCGTCCACCTCGGTCCGGACATAAACAAAGTCCGTTCCATCCTCTGCCGTGAATGTGCCCAGTCCGCCAACCATTTCCCCCGGCATCAGCCGGCGAAGCGGCCGGCGTTTCCCGTTTGGTTCATCCGTCAGATCCGCCGCAAGGGTCACCGTCATCAGATCTGCCGCACCGATTTCCTGCAAAGAGGTAATGGGTCCCTCCTGCTTTTCGTCCCCGTCCCTGTCTGCGGTCCAGTCACGGTCCCAGTAGAGATCCCATTCATACACCGACCCGGCCGCCGGCTGTTCCGAATCTCCGATTCGAATCCAGCCCGTCCGCCTGTCCTTCCCGGAATACGTATATTCCACCAGCAGCCAGTTTCCATCCAGGCTGATGCCCAGCGCATCAAAAGGTTCCCTCAGGCTGACCGCTGCCTTTCCGCCGGCACTTCGGTATCCGCTTTCATCCGGCGCACAGTATACCGGCAAAGTCTCCTTCTCCGCTTTCCCGAGCTTCCCGGCCGTCACGTCTACCCGTTCAATAAGGCTGCAGAAATCAACATTGTCCGTTGCTGCCAGCGCCGAACCGCACAGCACTGTGGCAAGCAG
>JAFUBF010000247.1 GCA_017460325.1 Clostridia bacterium
CAAAGGCCTATCGGCAAAGTCAGTACACCATTCCCATCTCCGCACCCTTACCCAATGTCCCCGAAAGGACGTGCAAGTGACAGAAACCAGGGAACAGCAGGAGATTCAAAGAACAGAAAGGAGTACCCCATCGTATGGAACAGGATACCACACAGATGATCTGGAACTGGAAGCAATACTTCACCAAAACACTGCTGACCAACGGGGAGCGGGATGATCTTATCGACAGCCTGACCAATTTTGAGGTTTCCCCGGATGGGCACGAAGCGACATGCACGACGCTCCGGGGATTTCACGTCCGGGTTTCCAAAGTCCCCAAAACACCGGAGGAACTCGAAAACTACCCGGACTGGACCCAGCTCAACCGCGTGGAAACGAACGGCAGAAGACCGTTTGCCAGAGAATACTACTCCTGTGACTGCTCCCAGGGAATCCTGAAGATGCCCTGCCGTCATGTGGCCGCCCTTCTGTCTCGCTGGGAACGGATCCACGGGCCTTTCATCATGCATGAAACACCGGAGGAAAGGGAAGGCCGGCTCAGGCGAAAGGCCGAGGCGGAGGTGATCAAACAGAAGAAGAATACCAATCTCCTGGCATATGAGGCTCTCAAACAAACACTCAGCCCCCTGCCTTCCGGCACCTGGTACCGTCCGGATGCCGCCATGCAGCAATCCGAGATGAACATCACTCAGTATGATTTCGAACTGGCACAGCAGTTGGAGAAAGAAAACACACCCGTCACGCTGGACGTCACAGAAGGCTATCTGAATAACGGATCGCAGGCCATACGGGTTTCCGGAAAAGTGGGAGACAGAGCCCTTCGCCTCGTCCTTTCCCATGATAAGATCCATGAGATCTCGTGTTCCTGCGGCAATACGGTGCTCGATCAGTATTCGTATTACACCCATACCGTCGTTCGGAAGCTCTGCCCACACGGATATGTCTTCTGGAAGCATGTCGACCAGTACATCCGGGAACACAATCCGGGGGATCTGACCGACAGGAAAGGCGCCAGCCTCTTGTCCGTTCTGAGCGGCGAGGTCATGGAAAATCAGGAATCTCCGGAAAATGAGAAACCCCGGAAAAAGGCAGATGTCCAGCTCACCCCCCGCATCATTGAGGATGATTCGAGCGGCAGCCTGAAACTCAGTTTCGACATTTGCCAGGGAAACGGCCGCAATTATCTCCTCAGAAGTTTCGAGAATCTGACCACTGCTGTTGAAAATGAAGGAAGCCTGTCCATCAGCAAGACCTACTCCATCGACTTTTCCACCAGTGCCTTCACAGAATCATCTGAACCCTGGTTCCAGCTGATTTCCACCCGGGTAGCCACCGTCCGGGGCATCAATGAAACCCTGAACAGGGGATATCAGTATTATCCCACACTCTCCCCCGGATCATCCCTGACCATGTCCGGCGCAACACTGGATCAGCTGTTTGACCTGGCCAGAGAAAAGACGATTATCTATCAGTGGGGCGGTCGCAATGACTCCGATGAAATCGAAGTCGAGGAAGTCCTGCCGGAGGCGAATCTTTCCCTGACTCCTCAGAAAAAAGGAGAGAAACTGACCGGAATTGTGATCACCGGACAACTGCCCCGCCTGCTCCAGGGCGCAAAGCATCAGTATATGCTGAAGCACTTCTTCTTTGGCCGGGTAGTCGGCCAGGAGATCGGGTACCTGAAGCCTTTCATAAAGCTTGCCGATAAAGACGGAGAGTTTAAGTGTGTCATCGGCGAAAAGAAGTTCCCGGAGTTTGCCTTCCGTATCCTCCCCGCACTGAAGGAATCCAAGCAGATCAACCTGGATGATCAGGTGAGTGATCTGCTCTACGGTCTGCTTCCGCCCGAACCGGAATTTACCTTCTACATTGACCTGGAGGAGACCATTACCTGTCAGGTCATGGTCCAGTACGGAGAAACCCGTCTCGTGCTCGGTTTCCCCTCTGCCCTTTCCACCGCGTTTTCACGGGATACGGATCAGGAAACCCGTGTGCTGAATGCCGTTCGCAAATATTTCACGTCCTTTTCCGAGCAGCATCAGCGATTTGAAGAGCCGGCAGACGATGAACGGCTGATGCAGATTCTGACAGAAGGGGTCAACCTACTGTCCCGTTTCGGCATGGTGAAGGGCAGCACCGCCTTCAGCAAAATTACCGTCCGTCCCACTCCGGTGCCGGGCCTGTCCATCCAGCTGGAGAGTGACCTGCTGGATCGGTCCATCCGGACAAGCGATCTCTCCGCAGAGGAACTGCTGGAACTCCTCGGCAGTTACCGCCAGAAGAAGAGGTGGCATCGCCTGCGCAGCGGCGACTTTGTCGATCTCCGGAATTCGGAGAACCTCGAGGAGATGGATCAGGCACTGCAGAAAATGAACCTGACCCTGGAGGAACTGCTGAAAGGCGACGTGCATCTGCCGAAATACCGGGCCCTGTATGTGGACAAACTGCTTGAGGCGCACGATGAAATTGCCTCCTCCCGGAACCGTCAGTTCAAATCCCTGATTCGCTCCTTCCAGACCATTAAGGATTCGGATTTTGAGGCGCCGGAGAGCCTGAGTGAACGGCTCCGTCCCTATCAGCTTTACGGTTTCCGCTGGCTCTCTACCCTGTCCCAGTTCGGGTTCGGCGGCATTCTGGCCGATGAAATGGGTCTGGGGAAAACCCTTCAGATGCTGGCCTGGATCCTGTCCCAGCGTATAGCGGGCGAAACCCGTCCGGTCCTGGTGGTATGCCCCGCCTCCCTGGTCTACAACTGGGGCGAGGAATGCCGGAAGTTTACGCCGGAACTGTCTTCTCTGCCCATTGACGGAACGCTTTCCGTCCGGAAAAACATCCTCAGGGGCGCTGGCGAGGGACAGGCAGACCTGTACATCACCTCCTACGACATGCTCCGGCGGGACATCGAGCTGTATCACGACCTGCACTTCTCCGCCGTCATTCTGGATGAGGCGCAGTTTATCAAAAACCAGAAGGCCAACGTCTCCAAAGCCGTGCGTGTATTGAAAGCAGATCACCGCTTCGCACTCACCGGTACCCCGATTGAAAACCGTCTTGCGGAGCTGTGGAGCATCTTTGATTTCCTGATGCCCGGATTCCTCTACACCTCCTCCGAATTTAGCACCCGCTTTGAATTCCCGATCATGAAGCAGAAAGATCCGGAGGTAACGCAGCAGCTGGCCCGGATGACGGAGCCCTTCATTCTGCGTCGAAAGAAAACGGATGTTCTCAAGGATCTGCCGGAAAAACTGGAGGAGATTCAGTCCGCCGACATGAAGGAAGATCAGCGGAAACTCTACGATGCGCAGGTCGTGCATATGCGCGAACTGCTGGCTTCCACCACCGGCGCCAACGAGGATAAGATGCGGATTCTGGCCGAAATTACCCGTCTGCGTCAGATCTGCTGCGATCCTTCCCTGGTCTTTGAGGATTATCACGGAGCCAGTGCCAAGCGTGAGGCCTGTCTGGATCTGATTCAGAGCGCCATCGACGGCGGGCACCGGATGCTGGTCTTCTCTCAGTTTACCACGATGCTGGATCTGCTGGCCGCGGATCTCCGGAAGGAAAAGATCCCGTTCTACACCATTACCGGTTCCACGCCCAAGCAGGAACGTCTCAAACTGGTCAACGATTTCAATAACGGTGATACCCCCGTCTTCCTGATCTCCCTGAAGGCAGGCGGCACCGGTCTCAATCTGACCGGCGCAGACGTGGTCATTCACTATGACCCGTGGTGGAACCTGGCGGTTCAGAACCAGGCAACCGACCGGGCGCACCGGATCGGGCAGACGAAACAGGTCACCGTCATGAAGCTGATTGCTGCCGAATCCATTGAAGAGAAAATCCTGGAGCTGCAGGAAGCCAAGCGGGAACTGGCAGATGCCATCATCTCCGGCCAGAGCAGTTCCTCTCTCATGAGCCTCTCGAAAGAAGAGCTGCTGGCCCTCATCGAATAACACGGACACTCCCCATAGACAACCGAAAAGCGTCTCCTCCTCTCGGAAGAGACGCTTTTCGTGTCTTTCAGTCCTTCGTTTTCGCCTTGTAAGCGGCAATGCGTTTGGCGATATTTGCCTTGATGTTGTTGTAGAAGAAGGTGTAGTCGCCGTTGTGGAAACTCTGCGGGCCGAAGTACTCGGCCCCTCCCACCGGCTCGGAATCTGCATGCGTCAGGATCACGCCACGGCTGGGAATCACTCTCGCATCCGCGCCGATGTCACCGATTTCAAGTTCACCCGTTTCCCCGTTCAGCACAAGCGAACCCAGATTTTCGCTGGCCGGCGCGTACGTGTCGTCGCGCTTCCAGTTGAGCGGATTGATGCTGATGGCATTCGGCAGCACCACTACATTTGAGAAATTTCCTTCCACGTTCCTGGGGCCCTCTGTGTTCCAGCTGATGATCACGCCCGTGTCGCTTTCGCCGGTGGCGAATTTCAGATGCGGATTGGCCTCCAGGTACTCTTTTGTGACTGAGAAACCGATGACATACGCGGCAATCATGCGCTCATAATACTCGGGGTGCTCCCTGAAGTATTTCATCAGCACCAGGCTTACGATGCCCGAGCCCTGGCTGTGACCCGCAATGATGAACGGCCTGCCCCCGTTACAGTTTTCAAAGTAGTAATCAAGCGCGGCGGTGATGTCGCTGTAGGGGATAGTGGCAAACGCCGCCCGCGGATCCCCGCTCTCCTGCCCGACTTTCCCCGCATACTTCATCCCGGCCTGACGGTAAAGCGGCATAAACAGGTTAGTCTCTGCCTCGTATACGCTGGCAAGTGCTTGTGATCAAATTTCGCGCCCTCTACCATCTCGGGGTTGTCAAGGGGAGCGTAATCGGGCGCCCCTTCCTCCAGTGCCATGTAATCCGTCGGATAGACGAAAAACGTATCCACATCCTTGATAATGCCCGGGATCTGATGCCAGCTGGATGCCTTCGAATAATCCGTCACATCCCACGTCCTGTTCGGGTCTGCCAGTATCTGAGAAATTCTGTCCATTTATCTCACCTTTCTTTCGCAGCGATTCAGGAATTTTCCCCTGTCCCCGCCTCTGTCGTTTTGCAAACTCCATGGAACACGGAACCTGGGGTTCCTCCTGTCCCATCGGCTGACCTGCTCCCATTATCGCATCTCACCCGGGAAAGTCAAAGGAAGTTGCCAGAATGCCAACCGCCTTCTCCCTCTCTTGCTTTTGTAACTGCAGTGGCTTATCATAGCCGTAAAGGGAGACGGGCCGGTGCTCTCAATCGGTTTGTCAAATCATGTCCCATCTCAGTCATACGGTGCCGAAAGCCAGAGCAACACAAAAGGAGACGAATGACCATGAACACCCTGCTCGCGGATGCACTGCGAAGAGAACGGATGAAAAAGGGCCTCACTCAGAGTCAGCTTGCAAACCTGCTGTTTGTCAACAAGGCCACCATCTCCAAATGGGAAAGCGGCAACCGCCTGCCGGATGCCATCATGATTACCCGTCTTGCCAGGGTTCTCGGAGTGGATGTCGGCGCACTGCTCGCGGCCCCGGCCGGGGGCGAAGAATCCCCCGGCATCATCATGGTGGATGACAACAGGAACGTCCTTTCCTATGGTCTGCTGATTCTGGAGGAGGTCCTGCCCAACGCCATGATCACGGGCTTTAACTGGCCGCAGGAAGCGATTGAATATGCGAAGGCAAACCGGATTGATCTGGCCTTTCTGGACATTGAGATGGGCACAGCCAGCGGTCTTGACCTCTGCGGGCTGTTGATGGAGATCAATCCCACAACAAAAGTGATCTATCTGACCGCATATCCTGACTATGCACTTCCTGCATGGGACACTGGCGCCTGCGGGTTCATGGTCAAGCCGCTGACGCCGGAGGGCGTCCGCAGGCAGCTGAAAAAGCTGCACTGGCCGTTTTCATCGGGAGGGATGGACGCGTGAACATCTGGATCGAATCCTTTAACTTTTCCGCATTCGGTGCGGCCTTTCTGCTTAGCGTAATGGGGCTGTGGTTTACCGTCGTCATTCCCGGGATTGACCGCTGGAGCAGACGCTTTTTCGTGAGCTTTTTCGCTGTCTATGTCCTGAGCTGCCTGTCCGGCGTCGCCGAGGTATTCCTCCAGTACTATCCCGTCCCGAGAGCGGTTTTTGTTTTCCTCCTGATTCTTGAATCTCTGCTTCTCTCCCTGCCGCTGCTCATGCTGACGGCTTTTTTGCTGCACTGCTGCAGGGAAACTATCTGCCAGAGCAAACTCCTTCGCGCCGTGCTCGGCCTGTGGTCCGTCTATTTTATCCTGCTGGTCAGCGTGCCCTTTATTGACCGCTTCCTTTACATCACACCGGATAATCAGTATTCCCGCGGTCCCCTGTGTCCGCTTCCTCTGGTCCCCCTCATCGGGATCCTGCTGCTCAATTTCGCGGGCACACTGCGGCGCCGGGCACAGCTCTCCCACAAGGTTTTTCTCGCTTTCCTCGTCGCCATCCTGCCGATTACACTCGCGCTCATCGTGCATCTGTGTGTCGACGTTTCCCCGCTCATTGACGTCTGTCTGATCCTTTCCGCACTGGCCATGTACAGCCTTATCCTGTCCGACCAGATCGAGCAGGACCGGCACCACCAGCAGGAAATCCTCCGGCAACAGCAGGAAATCGCCCGTCAGCAGCAGGAGATCGCAAACGAGCGGGCCAGCGTCATGGTGCTGCAGATGCGGCCGCATTTCATCTGTAATACCCTGATCAGCATCCACAGCCTGTGCAGGCTTGACCCCCGGAAAGCCCAGCAGGTCACCCTGGATTTCACCAACTACCTGCGCAGAAATTTCAGTGCCCTGTCCAGCGACAGCAATATTCCCTTCCCCTCGGAGCTGGAACACACCCGCGCTTACCTGGCTGTAGAGCAGGCACAGTATGACGAACTGCTCGTCGTCAGTTACGATACGCCCTTTACCAATTTTCGTCTGCCGCCCCTGACCCTCCAGCCCCTCGTGGAAAACGCCGTCAAACACGGGATGAACCCCTACCAGGGGCCGTTGCACATCTCGATTCGGACACGGCACACGCCTGAGGGTGCAGAAATCACCGTGGAGAACGACGGGGCCGATTTCAGGCCTGCCGATGACGGCGAGCCGCATATCGCCCTGAAGAACATCCGACAGCGCCTTAAAATGATGTGCGAAGGAAAGCTGACCCTTACACCCCGCGACGGCGGCGGAACGGTGGTAAAACTGGTGATCCCCTGATCCTGTTCCCCGAATCCCATTCATCGCTCCGCTCTGCCACTTCTCTATAGCAATACGAAAAGGAGTGCAGCCATATTGCTGCACTCCGTAACAGGATCACACTCTCTTCTTCCTGAGAGCGAACGCTCCGAGGATCCCCATCATAACCAACCCAATCCAGAGGAACAGTTTACTGTTATCTCCTGTCTGTGGCAGGGACGCGACTTTCTCCGTGGGGATAATCGTAAACATCGTATCCACGCTTTTTCCATCTTTAAAGTTCGTCCGCAGTGTATGTTCTCCCACTTTCAACGTTTCAAGATAAGCAGGCTTCAGCTTGATGATGACACTTCCGGGACTCTTGGTGTACTCTTCTGGCTTTACCTCTTTCCCGTCCACATCAATTCCATTGAAATTTTCATACGTTTTCCTGTCATCCCCCGAATTTTTGCACCTTGAAAGATCGTTGACTTCCTCGTTGGTTAGCTGAAACATAAACTGATCGCCTTCAAACCGCTCAGCGTAATTTTTTACCTGACGGTTGAAATTCTTCGTCTCGTACCCATAGATCTCCGCCAGCTCAAAATCAAGCATCACCTTTACGCCCCGGACTTCGTAAATCTTATCCCGGATGTTACGCTCGTCGATGATGGCTATCTCTGTCGTTTCAGGCTTTTTCTGCTCCGCCATGCTGTCTGCTCTCTTCCCCGGTCTGTCCCGTGTGTTTCACTGCCGGTATATTTCCATGAGTTGAGGCTTCACCTGCCGCTGCGTCAGCATCTCTTGCAGCGTTTCCAGCCCCTTCTCCGGATCGTTCCCACCCTGAACCACCAGCCCCACTGCATAGCTCGTCGTCACGGTCGGCGTCAGATACAGGGGGATGGAAACAATTCGTTATCCTTTTCTATACCTCATGAGAAGTGCTTCTTTCAACTTCCCCAGCTCTTTTTCTGCATCAAACCCACTCTCCGGGATGTACACCAGCCCGATGGCGGATCGCGTCGCCGCTGCCAGCATCAGGTGGAGGGTAGTGGAGAACATCTCCTCCTCCGATTCATCCGTGCGAACCGTGTGATCCTGCTGTGCCCTTTCGTAGATCACATGAAACTCCGGCTTCAGTCCCTCAATGATATCCCGGTACGGCTTCATCACCTCCGGGTCAATGCGTTCCGACTGAATGTAGATGTTAAAAAACTGATTGAATCGCAGTAGGTCGCGCTTGTGCCGGTATAGCTCGATGAAGGAATCCAGATAGAATTCCAGGATTCCCAACGCGGTCATACCAGCAAAGTCAGCATTCGGCCTGCGCTCCTGATTCTCCCGGATGGTCTGCCCCCAGATCCATGCCGCCACGGCGACGACGAGCTGCGGCTTCGTACTGAAATACCGATAAAGGGTCATCGTGCCATAGCCGCACTCTCTGGCCACCTCGATCATGGATACGGATTCAATGTTCTTCTTCGTAAAAAGCTCATAGGCTTTCTCCAGGAAATCCCTGCGCTTGATGGCCATCTGAGCCGCGTCTTTTTCCTTATCCCGCATGAAACGCACTCCCTGTGATTATCCGAAAATGAGCAAACTAAACCCATTGTCACTAATACGGTAGATAGTCTATCACATATTATTATGCTTGTCAATAACTCCAACAAAAAAGCGGGCAGCCACATCACCATTTTCACAGTGATACGCTGCCCGCGATTTACACCTCTTATCTAGACGATCTGGCTTCGCAGGAATGCCGCTTCGTCCATCTCGCTGGTGATCACCTGTGTGCTGCCAACCTCGTCAACCACGGTGGTGTTCATCGGCTCCTCATCCTCCGGCACCTGGCTTGCCAGCACCTCCAGCCACTCCTCCAGCCTGTCCTGCTGTCCGTCCAGCGTTTTGAGAAGTGCATCGATCCTGCCGATCTCGCCCGTGAGCAGCCGCTCCCGCAGCACCACCAGTTCCTCACGCCTGCTCGGCAGTGTGTTGAACGCCATCACCACCGCCCTCTGCGCCTCCACTTCTCTCACAATGCGGCAGTCGCACCGGGTCGAGACATCCTCGTGGAAATCCGTCTTCTTCACCAGCGCCCTCTGCCTGCAGCGCCAGTCGGTCAGGGCGTCATCCAGCTTCACATACCGTTTCAGCGTCCTGCCGCACTTTCCGCAGATGAGCCTGTCATTCAGAGCCAGCCTGTTCCCGAACCGGAGTCATGGGGACGGTTCTCAGCGACTAATTTTGACGTTAGTCACGGGATTGTTCTCATTACCCGGCAGCAGTTTTGGATGAGACTGGGAACCGTCCCCTTGTCTCATTCTGCATGGCTGTCAAGCCCTCCTGTACTAATTTCTGATGATTTTTTTGACTGTGTTCATCGTCACAGCGCCCACGGTCTGGAATCCTCCGGGTCAGAATCATCGTCCAGGAAGTTCTGCGCATAAGTCGGGGTGAGGTCATAGCGGCGGATAATTAAATCCTTTATCTTCGCATCCGGCATATCCGCAAATCTCAGCACGTTGATGTCACCCTTTATTCTTTCTGTCCTCTCGGACGTCATCTTCACATATTCCGGACTGAACATTGTCATCATGATTTTCTCCACCTCCGGTCTGTGTTCTTCCAAATACCTGACCAAGTAACCTTTCTGGATGCAAAGGTCGATTGTCGCGGTGACAGCCTGCTGCTTTTCCTCCGGCGTGTTTGCTTTGAGCACGTTTTCATCCCAGATTCGGCAGAAGCCCATATATTCTTCAATGATGCCACCCTTATATTCACCGTGGATGATTCTGGCCTTAAACTCCGGCTTGTTCGGATCGCCGCCGAAGAATTCATGGTTCAGGGAAAGAACATCCTTTTCAACCTTCTTCTTACCGGTGTAAATCACAAAAGCTTCCACGTCCGGCACATCCACCTTGACGGAACTGTGCAGATCTGCTTTCCTGATCTTCAAATAGCTCATAGCGGAATCAAAGTAATAGTCCGCCAGACGGAAAATGATATTCACGCTCCATGTGGATTGCGCCTCAGCCAGCACAATGAGCTTCCCTCTGGCCCGCAACCCCAAGTCGTTGTATGGATGGATCGCGAGCACGTTATCCATCGTGATCATTTCAAGATCATCCTCAGTGATTGTGGTATCCTGCGGAAACAATTCCTTGTAAAGTCAGAGCTGATACTCTTTTCGCATGAAAAGGTTGAGGAACACAGAATTCTTTGCCTGGCGGTTCACGCGATCCTGCTTTATGACATCAAGCTCATGCTTGTAGGCATCCCGTTCCTGTACAATCTCTTTATAGGTCTGTTTCTTTTCTGCCATTCTGCTCACCTCCTGCTCCTCATATTTGTATCGGCATAATCCCGGAAAACTCAACCTCCGAGAAGGCACAATCATCCAAATAGAGTATAGCAAAAAACCGGCTCGAAAGCAATGGGGTTTTCGTGAACTTTTCCGTAACGAGAAACAGGCGAGAACCATCGCCTCGCCTGCACAGAGTGTATCACAGGTGGGGATATGAGCGCAAGGGCGGATTTGCTCATGTGATCCCCCTCATAAACGCAAAAAAACAGGCAGCACACCACCATTTTCACAGTGATATGCTGCCCTGTGTCTCCCTCAAACCTTAACCTCTACTCTTACCCCTGCCTTGAAAGCCACCTCATAGCCGTCATCCTTCACGACCATCTTGTCCATGTAGCGGATGACCAGATTGTTTTTGAACCGCTCCATCCGCCCGTTCTCGTCCAGCACGCCCTCCGGCACTATGTACTTCGTGCGATTGAAGAAGTCATCAAAGTCGCGGCAGGAACCGTCAGTTTCTATCTCTTGCGCACCTCCGCCTCCGTCCGCAGAACCCCCTGTGATCACAGCGTCATTCTTCAGCGCATCTGAAGATGCATGCGTCTGCATCCACTCCGGCAGGCTGTTCTTCACCATCTCGTCCACCAGCTCCAGCAGGAGCCTGATCTGCACCTCCGTATTTGCGTGCTCCGCCCGCTCGGCGTAGAAGCCATCCTTCCGGCGTCTTATCTCGACGATCTGGCTTCGCAGGAATGCCGCTTCGTCCATCTCGCTGGTGATCACCTGCGTGCTGCCAACCTCGTCAACCACGGTGGTGTTCATCGGCTCCTCGTCCTCCGGCACCTGGCTTGCCAGCACCTCCAGCCGCTCCTCCAGCCTGTCCTGCTGTCCGTCCAGCGTTTTGAGAAGTGCATCAATCCTGCCGATCTCGCCCGTGAGCAGCCGCTCCCGCAGCACCACCAGTTCCTCACGCCTGCTCGGCAGTGTGTTGAACGCCATCACCACCGTCCTCTGCGCCTCCACTTCTCTCACAATGCGGCAGTCGCATCGGGTCGAGACATCCTCGTGGAAATCCGTCTTCTTCACCAGCGCCCTCTGCCTGCACCGCCAGTCGATCAGGGCGTCATCCAGCTTCACATACCGCTTCAGCGTCCTGCCGCACTTTCCGCAGATGAGCCTGCCATTCAGAGTGAAGGTCGCCCGCCCCAAATCCTGTACCAGATGCGGAGGAACACGGAAGATGCGGCAGATTTCCTCGACGCTGAATTTCCGGGTATCCAGAAGTTGTGAATCCTGCGGTGACAAAGATATCGGCTTGAACGTGGTTCCCTGTTCCAACACAGCGACCTTCCCGGCATTGCGGGTCCCGCCGAAGGCTTCATTCCAGGACTGACGGAGAAGATCCGGGTTCTTGATAAGCGTCGGTGTTTCGATGATGCCCATCGGAGCCGCGCCGTTGGCGTAATACTTGGAACTGTATTCATCGGCGGCAATGGTCAGCGTTGCTGTATGGTTGTGTTGCTCAGTCCCATCATCCAGATCGCAGCCGTCCGCAGAGCAGGTCGCCGTGATGGTCGCCCCGCTGGCGGAGTTGGTGAAGTCGTGGGTGTGGGCTGGCGTAGCGTACCCATACACCTCAATCTTTTTTATACCTTTAGACGTATATGCCAAAATTGGCGTACCATTTACTTTCGGTGTCTTATCCTCTTCTGTGGTTTCTACTATAAAGGGAGCTTCGCTGTCTGTAGCAGTACGATTGGCGTCGTCATAGAATATGCATTTCGTGATGTTATATCCTTCGGCAGCGTTGACGGTGGCCGACCAACAGTATCCCCACCATCCCCAGATAGCAGTGTATCCTGAGCTCCCTCCTGCAGTATAACTGAATGAAACGGTTGCTACGTTCGCTGTGCTGTAGCTGGCCTGTTCTTTTCCAGTTGCCGTAATGGTGGTTAGCAGCCTTTCGGTCGGTGCTGCATACGCCGTCAACCCCATCCCCGGCATCTGCCCGAAAACAAGAGCCAGCGTGAGCAAAAGGCCCAGCAGCGTTCTGCCTGTTTGCTGTTTCTCGCAACTTGCCTACTGGTGATGCATGC
>JAFUBF010000248.1 GCA_017460325.1 Clostridia bacterium
CATTCAGGCACAGGTCGTCAACCTGATGACGGACATTCAGACCGAAACCGGCTGTGCCTATCTGTTTATTGCCCACGAGCTGAGCATGGTCAAATACATCTCGGACCGCATCGGGGTCCTTCACTTGGGATACCTGGTTGAATCGGGGACAACCGAGGAGATTTTCGCCAATCCCATCCACCCCTATACCCGGTCTCTCCTCTCCGCCATTCCCCACCCCACTCCCGAGGTGGAGAAGCGTCGTCAGTCCATTGCCTATGATTACCGGTCCAGCGGCATCGACTATGCCAAAGGCACCGAACATCTGGTCGAAGGGACACATACCGTACTCAGCACGGATGCGGAATTTGAGGCCTGGACCCGGTAAGAGTCAGGGTACCGATACAGCATGTATCGGTACCCTTTCTCTTTCCCGCATACGGATCGAAAAATATTTTCCGGAAGGGCCTTGCATTCCACCAGGCGATATGATACCCTTTACTAAAGCGCTTTAGTAAAGGATTCGAAGATGCGGAAGACCATGACTTTAGCTGCCCTGGCGCGGGAACTGGGGCTTTCTGAATCAGCCGTTTCCAAGGCACTGAACGATTATCCCGACATCAGCCCCGCCACCAAGAAGCTTGTCCGCGAAAAAGCCGATGCGCTGGGCTATTCCCCCAATCTCCTCGCCCGGAACCTCGCCCGGAAAACGTCCAGTTTCGTGGGCCTTGTCATCCGCGACGTTTCCTCCATTTACGGCGAAATGTACCGGTCGCTGCATCTGGCCGCCAGGCAACGGGGCCTGCACCTGATTCTCTACGAGTCCAACAACAGCCTCAGCCTTGAGCAGGAATCCGTGGAGAATCTGCTTCGCACCAAAGCCATGGGCATGGTCATCGTCCCGGCATCCGAAGATGTCTCCGCCCTGCGCCGACTGACCCGCAACCGGCTCCCCGTCGTCTTCCTCGGCAACCGGATCCGCCGCGACGACGTCAACTACGTCTGCACGGACACGGCGGCCGGCACTGAAATTGCGCTCCGGCATCTCATTGACTGCGGACACCGGAAAATCGTCCTGCTGTGTGACCGCAAATCCTCCGGCTCCCGGAGTCGCCGCGTCGCCACGTACCAGACCCTGATGAACCAGATCGGGGAGGAAAGCCGGATTTTTACCGTCGATTCCGAAGAGCCCGATCCGGCTCAGGCGGGCTATGCCCTGACCCGGCAGCTTCTCGCCTCAGGCATCCGTTTTACCGCCCTTTGCGCCGGCAAGGACGCGCTGGCCATCGGAGCCATGGGTGCCCTCACGGAGGCGGGAATCCGGATTCCGGACCAGGTTTCCGTCGTGGGCTATGACGGAATCGATGCGGCCCGGTTGCCGCTGATCCGGCTGACCACGGTTGCCCAGCCCCGCAGGGAAATCGCGGAGGCGGTCATCGACATTCTCTGCCGGCACGCGGAGGACCTGGGTGCACCTCCCGAACACCGGCTGATCCGGCCCGAACTCATTCTGCGAAACAGCACCGGCCCGGTCCCGACGGATCCTCCGGAACCGTCCCGCTCAGGCCAGTGACCGGGCACATTCCCTCTTCATAAACAGGGCATCCTGTTTACAATCATCCATTCCTGAACTGGAAAAGGAGGCACACCATGAAAAAGATCGTATCCCTTCTCATCGCTCTCACCCTGTGCACCGCTTTGCTGATTCCTGTCCTCGCCCTGGCGGAAACGGATGTTCAGAAAGTCATTTCCGAAGCCGCGTCCATGAGCTGGGAGGATCTCCTGGCCAAAGCCCAGGCGGAAATCGGCAGCAACGAGCTGCACATCTACGGCACCACCTCCCGGGTTAACGAGGAAACCTTTACTGAAAAGACCGGCATCAAGATCGTGGCCAGCAACCCCAATGACAGCCAGATCTACGAGCTGCTGGAAAATGAAACCGGCAAGGGCATCTACGGTCCCGATGTCGTGCTCACTCAGGACAGCTTCATGCTGATCAATAACGCCATCGCCAGCGGCTGGCTTGAAAACTATGTCCCGGATGCATACAAGGCCAATATTCTGGAATCGGATCAGTATCCTCTGGTCTGCGCCTATCTCACCCGCCTCTTCTTCTACAACAACGGCGGACAGAAGGACATGAAGCTTTTCACCAACGTCTGGCAGTTCACCGAGCCCGAGTATAAGGGCCTCGAGTTCAAGAACCCCATGGATGAGAAGACCAGCATGAACTTCCTGATCTCCCTGACCAGTGACAAGTGGCAGGCGAAACTGACGGAGGCTTACAAGAGCTATTACGGCAAGGACTATGTCCCCTCCGGTGATTTCGCCAACATCTCCTATGAATGGATCTACAGGTTCCTCATGAACTGCACCTTCATCTCCAAGGACAGCACCATTGCCGCCGACATTGCCGGCGGAGCCCCGGGATCTGCCGGCCTCTTCGTCTTCTCCAAGCTGCGCTCCGTGGATGCCACCAACATCTCCATCTGCGCCAAGGATGACATTGAAGGCTTTGCCGGTCTGCTCTATCCCATCTACATCATGGTCGCCTCCAATGCCAAATACCCCTATGCCGCCTGCCTGTACATCAACTACCTGATGTCCGAGGAAGGGTATCAGAACGTATTCGGCAAGGATATGGGCTCGTATTCCGCCAACAGCTCGGTCGGCATCAGCGAGAATGCCCGGAAGTACGGCGATGAACCCCTTTCCTACTGGCAGGGTTGCGCCGTCATTGAGGATTCGGTGCACATCCAGTCGGTTTACGCGCTGGCCTATACACAGATTGCCCAGTGGTGCGCCAGCAAGTAACTCTGCACGAAATGCGGAGAGCCTGCGGATTTCCCGGCTCTCCGCATTTTCACCTGTGAGGAAAGGTGATTCGCATGAAAAAGAATGAATCTGACGGGCCAATTTCCGGCAACCTTCTGTACCGTCTTAAAAGCTATTTCGCCGTTCAGGCCAACGTGCTGATCGTGTTTTTCGCCGTCCTGCTGCTTGTCCTGACCATTTACCCCATGTTTTCCGTCCTCCGTTCAGCGCTGACCGTGGGAAAAATGGATTCCATGATGTACAATTCCCTCTTCGGCCTCAAACTGAAGCCGGGAAATCTGACGCTGCTGAACTTCCAGATGCTGCTGGGGAATGCCTATACCTCCGAATACAGTACCTCCTACTTCTGGAGTCCCCTCCTGAACAGCCTCTGCATGTCCGCACTTGCCTCCCTCATCGCCATCCTGCTGGGCGGAACCGTGGCCTTTCTGATTACAAGAACCGACATTTACTGCAAGAAGTTCTTTTCCTCCGTCTTTATCTTTCCCTATATCATGCCCTCCTGGACCCTGGCCCTCGTCTGGAAGAACGTCTTTGCCAATTCCACCGTGGGCACCGGCGTGGTCGGCATGCTGGAAAGCCTGACCGGGCTGTGCGTTCCCCCCTGGTTTGTCTACGGCATCTTCCCCTGCTCCATCGTCATGGGCATCCACTACGCACCCTTTGCCTATATTCTCATCGGCGGCACGCTGCGCAACATGGATGCCAACCTGGAGGAGGCGGCAACCATTCTGCAGGCAGACCGAATGCGGATTCTTTTCAAGATCACCATTCCCATTGTCATGCCCGCACTCTTTTCCACCGTCCTGCTGGTCTTCTCCAGCACCATGGCCTCTTACGCCGTTCCGGTCTTTGTGGGCTCTCCCGGCAACTTTTTCGTTCTCTCCACCCGGCTCAGCTCCCTTTACAATTCCACCTATTCCGGACAGGCTTTCGTCATGACCATTGTCCTGATCCTGTTCGGCGTCCTGCTGCTGGGCATTAACCAGCGGTTCACCGGAAAGCGGAAGTCCTTTACGACGGTTACCGGCAAATCCGGGCAGGTCTCCTACATCCGGATCGGGAAAGCCAATGTCGTTATCACCGTCCTCCTCGTCATCCTTCTTTTCCTGATCTCCATTTTTCCCATCATTTCCTTCGCACTGGAATCCCTTTGTGAGACCCAGGGCAATTATTCCACGCTGACGCTGAAGTACTGGCTCAGCCGGGAAAATATCGGCGGATACGCCGTCAACGTCGGAAACGGCATTCTGTTCAACAAGAGCATCTGGTCGGCGCTGGGCGGCAGTCTCACCCTGTCACTGATTGTCTCGCTGATCGTGGGAACCTGCGGCGTGCTGATCGGGTACGCCGTGGCAAGGAAGCGCGGCACCAAACTGGCCTCCCTGGTTTCCGGCCTGGCCTTCTTCCCCTACCTGGTTCCCTCCATGGCCTTTGGCGCCATCTTTCTGGCCGTGTCCTCAAGGCTCACGTTCCTGCGGGGCACCCTGCTCCTGCTGGTCATCGTCGGCTCCATCAAGTACCTGCCCTTTGCCAGCCGCAGCGGAACCAATTCCATGATGCAGCTCTCCGGTGAAATCGAAGAGGCCGCCGTAATCGTCGGCGCCAGCTGGCCCAGGCGGATGATGCGGATCCTGTTCCCCATCCAGAAATCCTCTTTCATCAGCGGTTATCTGCTTCCCTTTGTCTCCTGCATGCGTGAACTGTCCCTGTTTATCCTGCTGACCACCAGCCGTACGCTCATTACAACGCTGCTCTCGTATTTTGATGAAAAGGCCGTCTCCCAGATGTCAAACGGCATCAACCTGCTGATCGTCATCATTGTCCTGCTGGTCAACTTCATCATCAACAAGCTGACCGGCGCATCCATTGATAAAGGGGTAGGAGGAAACTGACATGCCCAGAATCACACTGACCAATGTTACCAAACAATGGGGAAAGTTCATCGCCGTCAACGATCTGACGCTTGACATTGAGGACGGCTCCTTCATTACCCTGCTGGGTTCATCCGGCTGCGGGAAAACCACCACGCTGCGCATGATCGCCGGTCTTGAAACCCCCACACGGGGTGAAATCCGGTTCGATGACAAAATCATGTTCAGCAGCGAGAAAAACATCAATGTCCCCGCTGCCAGACGTGAGGTGGGCTTCCTGTTCCAGAACTACGCCCTCTGGCCCCACATGACCGTGGTGCAGAACATCGCCTTCGGTCTTGAAACGCTGAAATGGAAAAAGAGCGACATTCAGGCGCGGGTCGATGAAATGCTCAAAACCATGAAAATCGAGCCCTTTGCCCAGCGCTATCCGGCAGAGCTCTCCGGCGGCCAGCAGCAGCGCGTTGCCATCGCCCGGACTCTGGCCCCCCGGCCCCGTGTCCTCTTCATGGATGAACCGCTGTCCAATCTGGATGCGAAACTGCGGGGCGAGATGCGCACCGAGCTCAAGCGCCTGCACAAGGACATGAAATCCACGTTCATCTATGTCACGCATGACCAGCTGGAGGCCATGACCCTCTCCACCAAGATCTGCCTCATGAACGAGGGGACCCTGCAGCAGTACGCGCCCCCGCTCACCGTCTATAACAGCCCGGCCAACCTGTTTGCCGCGGACTTTGTGGGCAATCCGGCGATGAACATCATTGAGACCCCCGCAAAGCAGCTGTCCCCCACCACCGCCGAACTTGATTTTCTGGGGTATAAAGCCCTCTTTACGGCAAATGAACCGTTTACGCTGGCGGAGGGAAAGGTTTCCCTGGGCATCCGTCCGGAATTCCTGCCTATTTCCGACCGCGGCGATCTGGAAGGGCATGCCTATTCCACCCTGCCTGCCGGCATGGAAACCACCGTCAAGATCAAGATTGCCGGTCAGATTCTGTCCTCGGTCGTCTTCGGCGCCATCGACTATGAGACCGATGAAAAGATCCGGTTCAGTATTTCCGGCGCAGGCATTCTGCTTTTTGACACCCGTTCCGGCCTGCTTCTTGCCAGCGGACGGATCTCGATTCAGTAAATAATGCGGCCTCTGTCCCCTGACAGAGGCCCGGAACGGAGAAGTTTCTGCATGATTTACGGCATTCCGTCCCTCCTTGAGTTCCCGACGGCTCGCGATCTGGCAGAGTTCTGTGCCGAACACGAATTTGATTTCATGGAGATGAATATGACTTTTCCCTGGTTCCAGGCCGGTGTACTTTCCATACCGACCCTCCGGGAACTGAAACAGCGGTACGGGATCGGTCTCACCATTCATCTGCATGATCAGTTCAATCCGTTTGAGTTTTCCCCCGAGTTACGGCAGGCTCACCTGGATCTCTTCCGCTTTGCCGCGGAAGTGGCCACCCAGCTGGATATCACCAGGATGACCATGCACCTTATGCCCGGCACGTATTCCACCGTCAACGGCGAAAAGAAATACCTGTACGAATTCCTGGAACCGACCTATCTGCATTATGTCCAGACCTTCGGCCGCTTTGCAGACAACCTTCTCAGGGACACAGACACCCTTGTCTGCATTGAAAACACCACCGGTTTCCGCCCGTTTCACCAGGATGCCATTGATCTCCTGCTGGAATCGGATCACTTCGGCCTGACGTTTGACATCGGGCATAATTACAAGGCCGGCGGCAGCGATGAGGCGTTTATCCTTGCCCATGACCGGAAACTCCGGCATTTCCATATCCATGACTGCAGCTTCAGTTCCAACCACCTGGCCTTCGGTGCAGGCGGTCTTGATCTCATGCGCTATCTGGACATGGCCCGGTCTCATGACTGTTCGGTTGTGGCGGAGGTAAAGGAATCCTCCGCTCTCGTCCAGTCAAAAGACTATCTGATCCGGCATGGCTGCTGGAACAGATAAGCCCCGGAACGATTAAAAGCCGAACAGGAATCTGTTCGGCTTTTCGTATATGTACCGCGCGACAAATCGCATTTATCCGTCGGTCCTGTCCCTCTGCTTCCGAAACAGGACGAAGGGAACTGCAAACGCAATCATGTAAAGCAGGATGAGGAGGATGGCCTTGAAGGTGGTGACCCGCCCGGCCAGAAAACTGTTCAGCAGTCCGAATGCCACCAGCGCCGCCGCGTAGGCAGGGAATTCCCGGCCTGTACCTGATCGGTTTATCCGAACCAGCTTCCATGCAAAGGCCAGGAGAACCACCAGCGCCAGCACCATGGGAATCAGCTTGAGACCCGGCATGGTTGGAATGAAATTCCAGACGGCGAGTTCACAGAAGACGAAAACCCCCAGATTCACCCCGTGCCAGATCGCGGTGACAACAATTTTCCTTTCGACCCCGAGTTTCTTCCGGCGGATGAACAAAACCACCGAAACAACGAGCTGAATCAGCAGGAACACCAGCAGATACGCCAGAAAGTCGGATACCCCGTCTATCGTCAGATGCGCAACCTGATTCTGTTCCATGGTAATGGCCATGGAAGGTGTATACCTGCTGCTCAGGACATTTGATTTCCAGCTGAAATCGCTTTTCCCCGGGTCGATCACTTTTCCGTCTCCGGAGGTAACAATATTGGCTGTCTCTCCGTACTTCATCATACGGAAATAGAAGGGATCTGTCCTGGCCCGGACGGTGTTCCCGGAATAAAGATTTCCGGAATAGACCATCACCTGCGGCAAAATCGCCCGGGATTTCACTTTGACCGAATAGCTGCGGTCCGCCGCCAGAGAGATCACCGTCTTATGATTCGCACTGCGAACCATCGGATAGGAATAGGCCTCCTGATCCTCCCCCGAAACCACCGTCCTGATCAGCGTATCCCCGTCGTAGACCTCGGCATCCACGTCTCCATAGATGACCAGCCGGACATAGGACGTGTTCTCCGAAAACAGTTCCGCGGGATCATCCGAGGCGTACATCGCCGCAAGATACCTTGTTCCGTAATGCTCCGACAACAGGTTTTCGATGTCAAACTGCGGATCCCACAGCTCAGGCGGAAGATCCTTCGTCTTGCCCTCCAGCACATACACCTGAACCAGGGTTTCGAGATCCTTAAGCTCCATCACTTCGGCTTCCTGTTCCTTGTTTTCCGCCGTGAATCTGCTCAGGGCCTCGATCAGGTCATTGAGGGACATCTCCGTTTCGGAGCCCGTGATCACATCCAAGAGCAGCGGCTGCAACAGCCTGGTATAGGCGGCGGAATCCGGGAACAGGTACAGAATGTAATCAAAGATGTTACGCAGCTGATAATTGATCTCCTGGTTCATCACCATTTCCGCACCGAAGAGCTCCCGGTACGTTGCAGCGGTGCGTTTGGAGATCTCGCCGCTTTCAGGGTCCACATCCGGGGATACGATCATCAGGTCGACTCCGTAACGCTGATACGTCCAGTCTGCCAGCGGAACCTTGGGGACCGGATCATTTTTCCGGATGATGTTAAAGATATTCCGGTAATTTCCGGGCTGCCGGGTGGTACGGGGGGCTGCAAACGTATAGGCATACACATCCTGAAATCTGCCTGAATCCGTACATTTTGCCGCCGTAACATTGGCCACGGCTCCGCCACGGCTGAAGCCGGTAATCCAGATCTTCATTTCGCCTTCGACGGGAACCTTTTTAACGAAAAATGCCGATTCATTTCGTTGA
>JAFUBF010000249.1 GCA_017460325.1 Clostridia bacterium
CGAAACACGGATAATCCTGCAAAAAGAGTATAACTGGCTCACGTTGCGTGTGTGTTCCTATATTATTCCGTGAAATCCAGGCGTTTCAGTGGTTCATGTAATGTGTTTGTGATGGTTCACTCAATTTGTTGCGGCACACCTGGATTCCTCGTATACCCTCTTCATCCTCAGATCCGGAATAATCCACGGCGCAAACGCCACAACCAGCAACGGGCACGACCAATAGTGCGCACCTTTGATGAAGGACAGAAGCAGGGCAATCAGTTCAATTCCAATGGTCCAGATTTCCTTTCGGTGTTCATCGACCGCGTCCTTCATTATTTCACTGTTCTGGGAGCAAATAATTGCCCTCTCCAGAAGCAGATACGTGCCGGCATTGGCCAGGTTCATCAGCACATACACCGTCACCGGTACCATGGAAAACATGGATCTTCCAACCCAGCCCGTCGTCACCGGAATAAAGGAAAGCGGGAACAGATACAGAAGGTTCGCCCACAGAATCTTGCCGTTGACCTCCCGGGTAACCTGCAGCAGGTGATGATGGTTCACCCAGTTCGTCCCCACGATGATGAAGCTGATCAGGTAACTTCCCACGATTGGCAGATTATGTACCAGATCCGGCCATTCGTTTCCCTCGGGGAGATCTATCAGGAGAATGGTGATCGTAATGATAATCGCGATCACACCATCACTGAAAGCTTCAAGTCGTCCCTTTGTCATGTCTTTTTCCCCCGTTCCATTCTATCGTCGGGCCCGTATGCTGCCCGATTTTCATCATTTCAGCCCTTTTTCACCGGCTCTCTCTTCGCCGGATCATCTCAGCCAGGTGGTAATTTGTATCAGGACTCATGATTTTCGCTGCTCTGCTCCGGGCTATAGCACCAGTTCCATCAGCCAACAATCCACCTTTTCCCCTTCAAACAACTCATGTCCCGGAAGGGGGGTGATGCGTTTAAACCCGGCTCTCTCGTATGGCCTTATCGCCCTGATGTTGTTCTGATGCGGATCAAGAAGAACCCGCTCGGCAGCCAGATGTGTTTTCAGATGATCCGTCATCTTTTTCAGAAAAGATGAGCCGATCCCCCTGTTCCAGTATTCCGGCTCCCCGATAAACTGGTCCATGGCAAAGACGATATGACCATCGTCCGGATAGTCGTACTCATCAAGCATCTCCCCACGCAACCGATATACCTGCCCATAGCCTATGGGGGATCTCCTGTGCTCGATGATTACACGGAAGCCGTCGGGAATCTCTTTCAGAAATGTACCTGATTTTCAAAGTAGAATTTCTGATTTGCTGAATAATCTCAAATCCGCGGCCGGAAATGAACTGCTCACTCGAGGCATCGATCAAGAGGATTGTTTGAAACATCATCGGAAAACTCCCTTTCTCACGAGTCTCGCCTTCCCTGTAAATCAGCAATTTGTCTCCCTGCCACACAGAGTTTTCAACGATTCATGCCGTCAATTCTTTTACTAACCACACTAATAGTGCTACTTTTCTCAAACCATTCACCGTATCGCGTTTTACGGTTTCTGTAATGGTTGTCTCGCTCAAATGGGATAATGCACAATGGACCTGACAGTCCCGGCGAGTATTCTTATGGCTCCTCTGAATCGTCGCTGTCCAGACCCGTTCATTGCCACTCAACTGCTCTGCAAACGGTCAGTCAAATCGGCCTGCGTCAGCAACTGATAGCTTATTCCGGACGGAATTCCGTTTGCCCTTAACAGTGCAGCCAGAAGGCATGATTTCGTTCAGCAGATATCTGCTTTATTCACCAGCACTTCACTTGCTTTCCGGGAAACAACAGTCGACTGAATATCCCAGGAGTGAGGTATTTCATCCCGGACAAATTCATATGCTTTCGCGATATAATCCATCGTCGATTTTGCGCCATCCCGGAGTTCCAATACCTTTTTCCGGATAATCGGTGTTCTGTAATCGATTGTTTCCGTTTCTGCCAGGTACGCCTCATTCATCTCAGTACCACCTCCAGATAATGCCCGGTTATGCCGTCCCTGTCAGCCGTTGTTCGTCCTGCCGCAGATTCTGCATGAATTGCTCGGTTATCAGTTTGTTGGATATGATGCATTGACCGATTCCAAATCCCTCTATGATCTGCGCATCTGCTTCGTTGTGCATCTCAAAGAATATCCTGTTTTCTGCCAGTTCTGTTTCAGATCCGAGCTCATCCACCAGAGTTGCCCACAGTTCAAAATTGCGATAATCTCCGCCCTCAGGTGTCGTGTCATCCGCCGACATGATGAAGGCACTCTGGTAACCTTCATCCAGTCCTTCATCCAGTTTTTCGCACAATTCCTCTCTGTTATGACAAATGGCGGGCGGTCCGCCCCAGATTCCTTTTAGTCTCTGATCTTCATACAGTTTTTCAACATCCTTCCTCTGATCCTCGCCTGCCACAAGAAGGACCCTGGGCATCCGGAATTCACCCGCCTGAACCCGTTTCGTTATCTCCTCCAGCATGGCAAACAAGGTCCTGTTGAAATGACAGATGATCACTGACCCATGTTCAGGAATCATCCCGGCATATTTCCGTCCGAGTACCCGATCCGCACTGAAAGCCGTCACTTCCAGATTGCTGTTTCCTTTTCGCTCCGGATGAAACCGGTTAATCAGATCCGCAGCATCCTCAGAAAGTGTTTCCACCAGAACGCTCACCCTGCGCTTCGCTTTCTTTTTCCCATCTTTCCGGTTATGTTTGGTCTGCATCATGGAGGCGTAGGCCAATGAGAAAAAGGCTCTTTCTACGCCAAAGTCAGGTTCATTTTCCTCATCATCTCTGAAAACAAACACTTTATCGGCATGTTTGAAACCTACATCAAGAAGGCTGCTGTATTCTGCCGAATCACCGCTTCGCACAAGGATTCGCAGCGCATGGGTATCCTCGTGATACCGTCGGTATTCCCGAAGCTGCGTCATGATATCGTCCCTCAGCTCACGCCCGTCATGCTTTGAAAGAATCACCACAAAATCCGTCACAGCCCCCTTCCGTTCTCCGCGCATAAAAGCCTTCAGAAGTGCAAGTGCTCTGTCATTCCATCCCAGAAACAGCGTGAAATGCCTGTAATGTATCGCAGTTTCTCCATCTCTGATCTCCTCCAGATAGTCCTTCATCATACTGCTCAGAAACGCCACCATCCCAGCCGAAAAGCAAACCATTCCGGCAATCGTGATGATGCTGAAAATGACGGTAACCAAGGCAGATGGATCCGAAGAAAGGTTCCCCGGATCCAGAATCAGTAAAAAACTCTTCCACAGGATATCCCTCGTACTCATTCCCTCGTTATCCGGCAGCCATCCTACCGCAAGGGCGCTGACCACAAACAGCACGAAATTGATCAGGACAAACATGAGCAGGAGAAAACCCCTGTAGTTGTTTTCCCTGAAGTAGCACATTCTGTCGTAAAGAGTCCACAGCCCTGCAGGCTTCCCGGTTTTTTTCCGCTTCATCCCAATTCCCCTCGACCATTTCCTTCTGCTTTTCCTGTGACGAATGCAGGAATACTCTATCCATACAATCCGAAACAACAACGCAGGAAATCTCAGTCAGAATACCGCTCACCGTTCACAGATTCCCGGGGCAAAACCTCCATGCGCGTCTCTGTTCGCCAACTGTACGATATCCTCTCCCTATAGGCTCTTTCCAAGCATGTATGCCTGCTCCGGATATTCGCTTCTTCTCGTCATTGCCGGAGAGCCGCAGCCGTATCCAAGCACCATGCCTTTATCCTCGAAATTGATGTATCGTACCAGCGTCTTATAATGGGCCTCAAGCGCCTCAAACGTCCAGTCATCCGCATTCCACGCTACCGAAAGCAGTACCGACTTGAGGTGTCTCCTGTTCAGGCTGGTGTTATAGGAACAGAACCGGTCCACCGCTGTCTTCAGCTGTGCCGACATTCCGTAGTAATACAGCGGTGTTGCGAAAACAACCATATCAGATGCAAGCAGTTTATCCCTGATCTGTTCCACGTCATCTTTCTGTACACAGGGCCCCTCATAACCGCAGGCCACGCATCCCTTACACGGCCGGATATCCATACGGCAGACATCCAGTACTTCACAGGTATGTCCTGCCTCTGTGGCCCCCTTTGCAAAACGCTCCACCAGTATTCCGGTTGAGCTGTTTCTGTTCGGGCTGCCCATTAACACAACAATCTTCATTTTTCCTCCCGGTTACAGTCCGTGTTTCTTCACCACAATTGTCCGCATGGATAAATCTTCCTTGCCGGCACTGATGATGCTGTGCTCCGAATCTCTCGGACAGATATGCATAACCCCCGGCTTCAGTTTCTCTTCCATGCCATTGCAAATTGCCGTTCCTCCGTATTTCTCTGAAAGACCCTTCGCGAACAGAATCTGCCTGTAAGAAATCACAATCGGTATTCAATTCCTTTTCTCAGATCCGGATCCTCACCACAAACCATCCTCTCGTCTACATTGCAGCACTTTCCCGTGAAACGGAATGACAATTCCTTCGTAAAGCAGGTTTCAAACCATCTGAATCGAACATTGAACGTATTCTCATCCTGCCAGTAACCGGAAAGAAGCACTTCAGATGCATACAGCATTTCAGGAACGATATGAAGTATGCGGTTTCCGTCTGTCGGTATATGAAAATCATACTTGTGGCCATTTATCACACACTGCATGTTTACGGCATACGGATTTCTGATGTCCTTTCTGAAGCTGAATGCACTTATTCCGGTCATTGTTTTCACTTCTTCATAATCCCGGATCGGATCGTAAAAAAGCACATATGGGGCAGCACCTTTTCCGGTGGCGGTATACGTCAGCCCCGAAAACGGAAATTGGCCATATGGCCTGATCGGATCACGTTTCACACTCAGCCTTGATAACCGGCTTTCCAGCAGACTTTTCTCTTCGAAATCAACGGGGAGCGCTTCTTCCTGAACCGTTTCAGCAAACTTCCAGATATGGTCCAGTGTTGTCTGTGATACCGGGGATTCAGTGGAAGTCTGCGTAATGGCGATGATCATGTCCAGCTTCGGGATGACAATCCCGAACTGACCGTAGGCACCTTCTGCTCTGTACCCCATGTCACCGTGTGACATCCACATCATATAGCCATAACCGAACACATAGTCTGAGAATCTGTCTGTTCCTGCAGCGCCGAAGATATTGGCGGAGTCGATTCGTTTTGTGGTGGCAAGTTTTACATACTCTTCATCAAGGATCTGTTCACCATCCCAGTTGCCATTCCGAAGATAAAGACGCATCAGCCTCAGCAGATCTTCTGTTGTGCAGTGAAGACCGCCCGGAGCAAAGGTTGTTCCGTTTGGAGCCGTAAACCATGTCACATTATCATAATCAATGCCAATCTTTTCAAAAAGTCTTCCTTCGAGAAACTCCGGCAGGTTCAGCCCGGTTCTTTTCCTTATGATCTGGGCCAGCAATGTCGCCGGAGCGTTGTTGTAGAGAAACTCTGTGCCGGGTTCGTGTTTGAATTCTGTCTCATTGAAGTAGTTCGCAGGCCAGTTCCGATCAACGGGTACCTCCGGTTCTGACCCGGATCCCATACAAAGCAGATCCTTTACGGTAATGTTCAACAGATTCTCATTCGCATTATCCGGAATGTATTCCGGGAAGATATCCGCGATTCTCTCATCCAACGCCGTGATGCCTTCTTTCACCGCAATCCCTATCGCAGTCCCGCTGAATGTTTTGGATGCGGACATCATCATATGGCGCACTGCCGGGGAATACGGCTGCCACCAGCCTTCTGTAATGATCTGATCATGACGCATGATCATCAGCGAATGGATTTCTGAATAATCTCCTTCAAGCCGATCCAGCAGTTCCAGTATGCTTTTTACCGATATTCCGACAGATTCCGGTGCAGTTCGTTTAAACTCGATTTTCCTCATGTCTGTTTCCCTCCACTGTCAGCTGTCCGACAAATCCAGCTTTCACAATCTCTATTTCCATCAGGCAGTATTCGTACAGATTCTGCACAATATTCTTTTCCGACAGTTCCCATCCTGGCACTTGATAAACCAGTCTGCGACAAACGTCTCAGATCACGCTTTCAGGATTTCCGGAAGTAACGGCTGTATCTTAATCCTGTGCTCTGAGATCGCCCAATTTTTCAAAAGCCAGTCTGGGATAGTTATCCTCTTCCACATAAATCGTCCCGCAGTGAATAAATCCCAGCTTCTTAAGGAGATTCTGCATGACCGAATTATCCCCATGTGTACTGATCCGAAGATGTCCGCATTGTTCAAATGCCCAGTTAATGCAGAATGTGCCGATGCCCTTTTCTGATCCGTCACCGGCGATTCTGTGAACGACGCCATACGGACTGTCGTCAAGCCACGCTCCCTCCGTGATCCGCCTGAAGGTAGGATCAATGTCCTCTCCCTGAATGTAAAAGAAGGTGGCGATTACCTTTCCCTCGTCGTTGACACAGACATAGCTGTTTCCGTCCCGTATATCACTGTGTATCAGTTCCTCCGGCGGCCAGTTGGTAGACCCCCATTGATTGGGATTTCCGTGCTCTGCCATAAACCTTCTGGCAAAGCTGTAAATCTCCATCATTCTGCTGAAGTCCCCTTCGGTTGAATGTCTGATCCTCACATGCATCGGCCCCTTCCATTTCCCTTCTTCACTGTCAACGACGCGGCATCTCCCGACAGCTTCTGTCATCCTTGCGTCATATCCTTTTCCATATGCCTGTTTCCACACTTTCGAAAAGCACTTTGTTTATCTTCAAGGCCCATTCGATACCCATTCCTTTGCTTTTTCGTAATCATTCAGGAACTTCACGGCCACTCCGGTCCGGTTTTGAAGTATCATCATCTTTGCCCGGAAATTACTAACCACACCATCATGGCGATTCCCGAACTGCTTTTTCCCTTTGCTCAATCCGCTCACAATTCTCTGTATTATGGTTTCCGTGATCATTGTTTCGTCCAGATTGATGATCATGTGGCAGAGACGAAAGGCCTTCGCAGTTAAGAAAGATCTCTGTTGATTTTTACCATCACTTCCTGTTCGCGAGTTCCCGGCAAACCGAAATCAAACCAGCAGATCGGCAATGAGTTTCACCATCAGCAGAGTGACCACGCAAAACATAATCGGGCGGATAATCTTTGCTCCGTTTTTGATGGCCAATGCGGTCCCAGGATAGGAGCCTGCCATGCTGAAAAAGGTGGCTGCAATTGCCAGATTCAGAATCGCCGCGTTTACCGTCGCATACGTAATGACCGACGAAACCGACGATACATCGATGACAAATCTCGTGTTCCCCGTGGCTTTCACCAGATTAAGGTTCAGAAGCGCCGTATACGCCAGCATGAAAAACATGTCGGCTCCCGGGCCGTAAAAGCCATAATCGCCCCCAAGCACAAGTCCGATGATGGCAGAACACACCGCTATGTGCATGGTGGATTTTTCCTCCACATGACCTTCCTCGCCCAGCTTCTTATTTGCAAAAACAAAGCCGGCAATGATCGGTACGGTGACGAGCACGAAAATCTTCAGGCTGGTATCAGGAACCATCAGGTTCAGTCTTGCCCCTATGTAAGAACCGATGATGGAAAACGGTAACGTAATGATTGCGGATTTGAGATGGATGTTCCCGATTCTCACATACTTGCAGGCCGCAACGGCTGTTCCCACCCATGTGGAACACTGATTCGTTCCGGTAATATTGTGAACCGGAAGACCGACAGCAAGCATGACCGGTATGGTGATCAGGC